>JAJLJK010000247.1:0-7382 GCA_033844885.1 Bacteroidota bacterium
GCAGGCCATCGAGCAGTCCGAGGATTTCAATACGATCGAGAAGATCACGCGTGAAACGGAAACCGCTGAACGCCAGGCTTCCAATTAATCATTCATTTCCTCGTTTCACAAATTGAGTGGTTCATTTGTGACCTGTGTACCACCTTCTTTTCGCAGTGTGTTTATATTTGAGAAAATATCCGATAACCTATGAAGAATCTCTTCGGCATCTTGCTTTCATTTTTGATCATTTCTGGTTGCACTAAGGACATCATCAATGATGGCGAAGGTAGTTTCATCGATGACAGGAACATCTATCTCCAGCTCTTTTACTCCTTCAACGGACAACCATTCCTTAAGGATTCACTTTATCAGGCTGGATCCACATTCATTTATGTGGATGAATTGGAAATGGTCTTTTCCAACTTTTATATGCTGTCCGATGGTGATACCCTCGAAAATCAATCCGGTTACAACATCAGCCTCAGCAACCTCGATCAAAGGGATGTTCCCATTGCAAGGCTCAAGCCAGGAGGGTATTTCGGTGAACTGGGTTTTCTGTTTGGTCTGGATATGATGGAGAGCATCACTCCGCCCGAAGCTCAACCGGATTACAGCCCATTGAAGGATAAACCGTTCCAAATGCCGATCGGCTATAACTACCTACTGATCAAAGGAAGGGCATTTGATCCTGCAAAGCCAGATGAGACATCGCCCTCACTGAATTTTCAATATGCCATTGCCTCCTTCCCCCTTGCGACCCGGTTCTCCATAAACAAGTCTTTCTCGATGGGTTCTGGAAATAAGGTGTACCTACCGGTTCAAATGGATATCGGACAATTGCTCTCAGGTATTGACCCTGCAACCGTTCAGATCATAAAGAGTGATCCGACAGATGCTGTGGATTATGCTCGTGCAGAGTTACTACAGGAGAACCTCGTTCTAAATGCATTTAAGATCCAACCATGAAACGTATCCTTGGTATAGCCATTCTGGTCTCTTCCTTACTTCTTCTTTCCTCGTGTAAAGATGATCCCAAAAAGGAAGATCCCACCGTTCCGACCTATGATCTTCAATTGAACTTCAGTCTGCAGAAAGGTGGCCAACCCTATACAATGAATCAAGTGGTTAGCTTTGACTCTGTTCAGAGTGTCCGTTTCGATCTACTCCTGGTTTACCTTTCGAGGATCGAACTACAAAGATCCTCGGGAGAATGGGTGGAGATCGCCGATGTGCGATTCCTTGATTTCTCCAATTCGCAGGTCACCCTTGATCTGAAGGCTCCCACCGGAAGTTACACTGCTCTTAGAATGGGAGTTGGCCTGGATTCAACTCAGAATGCCAGCGATCCTAATAGTTTTCCGCTGGATCATCCGCTGAGCTCACAGAATGGAATGTATTGGAGTTGGGCAACAAAATACCGATTCATCATCATGGAGGGCCGAGCCAATATGGGAACCCTGGACCCCAATACAGATGCCCTTTTGGCGTGGCATCCGGGTGCCGATGCATTTTATCGCAAATACACCTTCCAGAATAGTATTGAAGTGACCTCCGGTGCCAACACCCCCCTTGATTTCACTATAGAACTGGAGAATGTATTCAAAGGTTCCAACGGATCGATCGACTTCATCAACGAGAATCAATCCCATACAGAACCTGATGATTACTACATTGCTGAGAAGTTCATTTGGAATTTTGGGGAGGCGATCGAATTGAATTGAGACATCTTACCTATATATTTTTGATACTGGCAGCCTGCTCCAATGAGCCGGCTGTTTTTTTTCCGGAGGTTCCCGATGGATTCCCCAACATGGATTTCCCGGAGGACAATGCATTTTCCCCATCCAGGTTCGAATTGGGAAGGAAACTTTTTTTCGATTCTCGCCTTTCGGCGGATGGGAGCCTTTCCTGTGCAACCTGTCACGTTCCTTCACTGGCTTTCACAGATCAACGTCCATTGGCGAGGGGCATCGGCCAAATAGAGGGAACGAGGAACACTCCCACCTTGACCAATGTCGGCTATAAACGCGTGTTTTTCGCAGAGGGTGGAGTTCGCGAACTGGAGCGCACCATCAATCCTCCACTCGAGTCGCCACATGAAATGGGCATGCAGATGAAGAACCTAATGTCTGCACTCAATGCTGATGACCAATATGTTCATCTATTCTCGATGGCCTATGACACGACCCCATCCCCGTCGGCAATGACCCATGCTCTGGCTACCTACATGCGAAGGATTGTCTCCTGGAATTCGAATTTTGATCGATTTCGACGAGGCGAGCTTCCAGATATGAAGGACGATTCAGAAAGGGGATGGGAGATCTTTCAGAAAAGTAGATGCGATCATTGCCATACCCCACCACTTTTTTCCGACCTGGAGTTTCATCACATTCCTTTGGACTCCATTCCCACCGACCCCGGCAGAGGTCGATTGACACGACGATCAGAGGACATGGGAAGTTTTCAGACACCCACTTTGCGGAATATTCAGGTGACCGGGCCCTATTTTCACGATGGCCGTGAGGTCGAACTTGAAAATGCCATTCTTCACCCCTGGATCGATGACAATGGGAATACCCGGACCCCGGAATTGCCTCAGGAGGAACAGAGATACCTGGTTCTTTTTTTGCGTTCGCTGACCGATAGTGCTTTTCTTAATTCACCCATCTGGTATCCTTTACAGGAGAAGTAAAGCCCTATATTTGGGCATCCCCAAAACCAAAGAATAATGAAGGTTCACTTCATCGCCATTGGCGGGAGTGCCATGCATAACCTTGCACTGGCTCTTTCTCAAAAAGGACATCAGGTCACAGGTTCTGACGACGAGATCTTTGAACCATCAAGATCGAGACTTGCGGCTGCTGGGATTCTGCCAAAGAGTATGGGATGGTCTCCTGATCGGATCAGTGAAGACCTGGATATGGTGGTCCTCGGAATGCATGCTCACGCAGATAATCCGGAGCTTGCCAAGGCCAGAGAAATTGGAGTTCCGGTGCTTTCGTATCCAGAATTCCTGTATCAGCAAAGCAAGGATAAGACCCGTGTTGTGATCGCAGGAAGCCATGGAAAGACCACCATCACCAGTATGATCCTTCACGTTCTGAATGAGGTTGGACGGAAGGAAGATTTTATGGTCGGGGCGCTGCTGGATGGTTACGATACTATGGTAAGGATCACTCCGGAAGCCGAATTCATGATCCTTGAGGGAGACGAGTACCTGAGTTCTGCTCTAGACCGACGCCCTAAATTCCTTCACTATCGGCCCAATATCGCCCTTATCTCGGGCATAGCTTGGGATCATATCAATGTCTTCCCCACCTTCGACAATTACCTGGAGCAATTCGCCTTATTCCTTGATTCAATGGAAAGTGGCGGTGCCGTGATCTACAATGCGGAGGATCCTGCTGTTGTTCAATTGGTGGAAGGAACAAAGAATACCATCAAGAAATTTCCTTATCGCACACCTGAGTTTCACAATGAGGGAGGGATCACCTATCTCGAAACCTTCGAAGGTTCCTTACCTCTGCAGATCTTTGGACCTCATAACTTATTGAATCTTGAGGGTGCCAGGCTGATCTGCAATCAATTGGGGGTGATGGATGAGGATTTCTACGATTCCATTGCGACCTTTTCGGGGGCCCGGAATCGACTTCAAAGATTGTCTCAATCTCCCGAAGGGGTCATTTTCAAGGATTTTGCCCATGCGCCATCCAAGGTGGAGGCGACCGTTGAGGCTGTGGCAAAGCAATTTCCGGATAATCCCGTCGTGGCCGTGTTGGAGCTTCATACCTACAGCAGTCTGAACCCCGAATTCATTCCACAGTACAAGGGAACCCTTAACAACGCGGACCATGCAGTGGTCTTCTATGATCCTCATGCTTTGGAGATCAAGAGATTGCCTGCACTTTCTGCAGAGAAAGTTCGTCAGTATTTTGGGCGGGAAGATATCATCGTCGTGGATGACCCTGAAAAGCTCTCATCGGCAATTCCGAGATTCGATGGTCAAAAGCCAGTGTACCTCTTTATGAGTTCCGGGAATTTTGGAGGACTGGACCTTCGATCCATACTTTCTTCTTCGAAATGAAACTGGCCCAAAAAAAGAACGGGTTGTTTATTACCTTTGCCTAACGCCTATGACCCGGAAAGAGATCCTGGACACTACCGAGCTGGAAATCACACTTAACCGGCTTTGCTGCGAACTCATCGAGAACCATGATGGTTTTGAGAACACGGTACTCATCGGTTTGCAACCACGAGGCGTCTCTCTTGCGAAACGATTGAAAGAGCTTTTGATCCAGAATTACGGGATCGCAAATATTCCGCTTGGATCACTGGACATGACCTTTTTCCGAGATGATTTTCGTCGTCGGGATGAGCCATTGAAGGCCAACCAGACCAGGATCGACTTTTTGGTGGAAGGAAAGAAAGTGATCTTCGTGGACGACGTACTTTACACCGGACGAAGCGTTCGAGCCGCACTGGATGCCATTCAGAGTTTCGGACGACCCTCCTCCATCGAACTTCTGGTGCTCATCGATCGACGTTTTAGCCGTGACCTGCCCATCCAACCCGATTACAAGGGGCGACAGGTGGATTCCATTGCCACAGAAAAGGTTCAGGTCAACTGGAAAGAGGAACATGGACAGGATGCAGTGTACATCATAACCAGTGATAAGAATGAGTGAACTTAGTGTCAATCATCTGTTGGGGATCAAGGAGCTTACCCCTGAGGACATCGAACTCATCTTCTCAACTGCGGATCAATTCAAGGAAGTGATCAATCGTCCCATCAAGAAAGTACCGTCCCTTCGGGATATTACGATTGCCAATCTATTCTTTGAGAACTCCACCAGAACAAGGCTATCCTTTGAATTGGCCGAGAAACGCCTTTCGGCGGATGTGATCAATTTCTCAGCCGCTTCCTCCAGTGTCAAGAAAGGCGAGACCCTAGTGGATACCGTCAATAACATTCTCTCCATGAAGGTGGATATGGTTGTCATGCGACATCCTAATCCCGGAGCTGGTGTTTATCTTTCCAAGCACGTAAACGCGGTGATCGTCAATGCTGGTGACGGGGCGCATGAACATCCCACGCAAGCCCTTTTGGATGCTTATTCGATCCGTGAGAAACTTGGTGATGTCAGAGGAAAGAAAGTGGCCATCATTGGAGATATCGTTCACTCCAGAGTAGCGCTTTCGAATATTTTCTGCCTCCAAAAGCTCGGGGCTGAGGTAATGGTCTGTGGACCCACAACGCTGATGCCTAAATATATTCACACGCTGGGAGTTCGTGTCGAATACAATTTGAAGAAGGCCCTCGAATGGTGTGATGTCGCCAATATGTTGCGCGTTCAGCATGAACGCCAGGATATCAAGTATTTCCCTTCCGTTCGCGAATACACTATGCAATACGGGGTGAATATGCCTTTACTTCGTTCTCTCGAGAAACCCGTTACGATCATGCACCCGGGTCCGATCAACCGAGGAGTTGAGATCACCAGTGAGGTGGCGGATAGCGACCAAAGTATCATTCTTCATCAGGTGGAGAATGGGGTGGCCATCCGAATGGCGGTTCTGTATCTTTTGGCTGCCAAGTCGAAGTTGAACTTCGAGTAGAAATCAACATTTTCGTACTTTAGGGTAAAACCAAATTCCCCGCGTATGAAATCATGGATCACTACTTTTTTGGCCCTGATCTCCTTGGTGGCCGTTGCACAACAACCTTGCACTCCAGATCCAAACCTAACCGAACCGGGGATCTATCCTCCAGGTGGTACCACCGCGGATAGTCTCGTGATCATGCCTGATGCCCCAGTCTGGTCTCCCTACGATGAGACCGCACAGTTGGTGGTTCCCTCCGATACCACCATAGATACCATGGGCATAGTCATTCCGGCTACTATTGATAGTATCCGAATCGTGAGATTGGACGGTCTTCCTGCCGGATTGAATTATTTGTGTGATAACCCAAGATGTAAGTGGAATGGGGGTGAGAACGGTTGTGTGAACATCTTTGGCACCACTTCACCACAACCTACAGGAAATTACTTTGTGACCGTTAAGACCTACGGCTATGTCGATCTAGGGTTTTTGGGTGTGGGTGCGGACACCGTAGAATTTTATATGAGGATCCGTGTGGTAGGTCCTATTGGTATTGAAGAGGAAAATTCGACGATCTCTTCCGCTTTGATCTTTCCTCAACCTGCAGATGACCTCGCCATGATCTCGATCCGTTCTGAGGTTCAGGGGAGGTTGAAGTATAACATCGTGGATCTTTCAGGTGCTATTCTAATGCAAGGCGAAAGAACCCTTGAAATGGGAGAGCAAGAAATTCCCGTTCAAGTGAATGAACTCGCTTCTGGGTCCTACTTCATTCAACTGGATCTAAATGGAAAAACAACTACTCGTAGATTGATGGTTCAGCATTGATGAGTATTTCCCTGACCATTTTGGGATGTGGCAGCGCAACTCCCACGACAAAACATCATCCCACCGCTCAGTTCCTCGAGATAGCTGAGCGGTTTTTTTTGATAGATTGTGGTGAGGGTACCCAGCTCCAACTTCGACGGTTCAAATTGAAATTCAGCAAGATCGATCGCATTCTGATCTCGCATATGCATGGGGATCATTATTTCGGATTGATAGGGCTACTCAGCAGCTTCCACCTCCTCGGGAGAAAAAAGAAAATGACCATTATCGGACCTCCGGATCTGGAGCGCCTATTAGACCTTCAATTTGAGTTGTCAGGGACAAGACCGGTTTTCCCGATCGAATTCATCCCTACCCAGACCGGAGAGAGGAGATTGGTCTGGGAAGACAAGAGAGTGGAGGTTTGGACCTTCCCCTTGCGCCACAGTATTCAGACCACGGGCTTCCTTTTTCGTGAAAAGCCGAAACCGAGGAAGATCAACCGACCTGCATGTGATCGATTTGAGGTTCCGATCTCGGCATTCAATGGAATAAAAGAAGGGCAAGATTTTGTGACCACCTCCGGTGAGGTCATACCCAACGAAACACTTACTTTTGACCCCCCGACTCCCAGGGCCTATGCCTTCCTTTCGGATACGGCATTTTCTCCTGAGAACATTCCCTTTCTCAAAGAGGTTGACCTGATGTATCACGAGTCCACCTTTTTGAAAGGGGATAGGGCACTGGCCGAAAGAACGGTACATAGCACGACCGAGGACGCCGCCCAAATGGCTTCCAGGTCAAAGGCTGGACAACTCATCATCGGGCATTTCAGTCATCGATATGAGGATGAGACCGAATACCTAAGGGAAGCTGAAGCCATCTTCCCGAATACTACTCTGGCCCATGAAGGTCTGAGAGTAACTATCGAATGAACCTCATGAAAAGAAGTGTTTCGCCACTTTTCGTCCTTTTCCTTACGATCTTCATCG
>JAJLJK010000248.1:0-1661 GCA_033844885.1 Bacteroidota bacterium
TTCGGAGAGTCGTCATCCGCTTCAAGCTCGATCTCTTCAACAAAGATCATGAAGTCTTCAAGTTGTACATCACCGACCAGGATCCTGCCTCCGTTCAATCCATCCGAGTAGTTCGCAGTGAATTGGATCGAGGTGTTGTCCAGTACGGTGGTTCTCTCATCCTGACAGCTTGCCATCAGCAGAATGAGAAGGATAAGGCCTACATTTACGATCAGGTTTTTCTTGCTTGTGATCATGGTGTCTTTGGCATGTTTCTGACACCAAGACGGAGCAGTTGACAAAGGGTTGGAATTTCCTTGTTAGAATTTATAGGAGAATCCTAATTGGAAGCTGGCAGCAGCTTGGTGAGTGCGACGTAGATGGGCAGGAAGGGAGTCAGACCCCTTGAAGATGTTTGTCAAGCCATACGAAAGGCGAATGCCTGGATGAATAAAGATATTCCGGGTTAGGGCAATGTTCCTTTGATAACCTGCCACAAGACCGTAATCCCAATTCCGGTAAGTGGAGGTCACGTCCTCGATGTTCTCCCCAAGGGTTCGAGTTGCCTCCTGAAGTCGTGCACCGTAAAGACCAATGGATAAGTCCTGCTGAGACGAAAGGACGGGGATGCGATATAGGAATTGAGCTTTAAGGTACCTAAGTTGGATCCGTTCTTCAACGTAACGTGCATTCACATATTTGTTGTAGCCTTGAGCCGTAGTGGAGAATCCGTAAAGTTCGAGGTCAAATCTCTGAGAACCCCAGGCCCAACGGGAGGTCAACCCAATATCCCATCCAAAGGAAGTTTGTGTTTCCATGTAGGTCTCAGATTGCCATCCGCTGTAGGTCTCATTATTCAGAAGCCAAGTATTCTTGAAGGCACCTGTCAATCCAAGTGAATGAAGTCGAGGGCCGGAATACTTTCCGTTTTCGGATAGGACGTATCCATCATGGTCTCCCAGACCGATCAGCTGAAGTTCAGGTTGTGGGTACAATGAACCATATCCCTTTGGTTTTAGATCTACTGTAGCAGAGGATTGGGATCTGACCGTGGTTCCTTCGGTTAGAGGATCAGAAATGATGGGATCAAATTCTTGGTTTTCCAATCGATCGCCTGAACCGGTCATCGGTTGGTTGAGGTTGGAGATCGCGGCATTTAGGTCTTCACTTGCATTTGGCTCCAAATCTCCCTTACTGGCGATAGAACTGGAAGATTTATTCACGGTCATGTGGGAATTCTCCTTACCGGAGGTTTTCGGGATTCCTTGGAAGGGGACTTTCCCTCCATTATCTACCTCTTCCAAAACCAAATCTGAATTGTCGTTGACGGGGTTTTGTTTATCGACTTCAGATATATTGGAATTCTCTGGTTGGATCTCTGCGCCGGATTGAGTCAACCTTGGGACATAGGTTTGGAAGGGCAGAAAATCGTCCTGGGTATCTGTGGGGATGGTAAGAAGGAATAGAACTCCGGCAAATAGAACGGGTTTCCAGAATTTCGGTGTTGGTGCGGGCGAGAGCGAAGGTGTAGAATCCAATTCAGATTCAAGGCGACTCCAAACATCATCCAGATCCAACTGATCCTCGATGCCATCCCAAGTTTCCTTAGGAGGCGTTTCATCGAGGTGGTCGAACCACTTCTTGAATGCTATTTTGAATTTATCTGGCTTCACCTTGTTTGT
>JAJLJK010000249.1:0-1290 GCA_033844885.1 Bacteroidota bacterium
AACTTGGCCATGAAGAATCCGTCAGTGGCTTCCGTTTCCGGGGAGATCCTTTTTTGGTCCAATAAGGTAAAGGTATCGCCAAATTCCTGAAGGAACCACTCCACCTGATCCTCATTCTCCGATCTAAAAAGGGAACATGTAGCGTAGACGAGGATTCCTCCGGGTTTGAGCATTCGAGGGTAGTTCTTCAGGATCTCGCGTTGGGTTCGGATCGTACTTTCCAGATGCTCGGGTTGAAGTTTCCATTTGGTATCCGGGTTCCTTTTGAAGACGCCGGTTCCAGAACACGGAACATCCATAAGCAGGCGATCTGCACTATTCTCCAAACGTTTGATGGTCTTGAGGTTGTCGATCACACGGGTTTCGATATTGTGAACCCCGTTCCTTCGTGCCCTCTTTTTCAGTTCATTGAGTTTCCATCCCTCCACATCCATGGCGATGATACTTCCCTTGTTGTCCATCATAGCGGCCAGGTGCAGACTTTTTCCGCCGGCTCCGGCACATGAATCGATCACTCGCATTCCGGGCTCCACTTCTGCAAAAGGTGCGATCATCTGGGAACCCCCGTCCTGAACTTCGAACCATCCGTCTTGAAAAGAATTCAAACGGAAGGTATTGGCCCGTTTTTCCAGAACGAGACCGGTATCATTGAAGGAAACAGGGTGGGAGGGGATGCCTTCTTCATCCAGGCGCTTTCTAAGTTCGTCCCGGTTGGTTTTTAGGGTGTTGGCCCGCACCACCAGGTCGGCCTGGTGGTTGGAGGCTTGGGCCACCAAAGGCCATGCGTCTCCGATCTCCTTTGACATCCGCTCGTCGATCCAGTCAGGAAAGGATTGTTGTATGGCCACCGAGTCAGGCAAGGCCTTGCGGGCCTCCTCGATGTCGAAATCCCGGATCGCATCGAATTTGGGCCAATCGGGAAGCTCATTCCCTTTATACATCCACCAGATCCCGAAAAGATTCCACAATTCCTTCCGCTTCAGAGTGGATTCCTTGCCATACAGGGCCCAAAGAAGTCGCCACCACCGAACCATGTCATAAGTGTTCTCTGCCACGAATCCGCGGTCACGAGAACCCCATTTACGATTCACCTTCAGGATCCTTTCAATGACCTTATCGGCATAGATCTGCTTGCCAAAGATGGTCTCCAGGGCTTCGATCACTCCGGCAACGGTATTCTGATGTATTCGGGGTTGTTCCATATCGAAAAGCCCCGCCGAAGCGGGGCTGGTTTAGTCCATTATATCGCCGGAAATCTATCCGGATCGAATTCATTCATGATCGCGTAAA
>JAJLJK010000250.1:0-1901 GCA_033844885.1 Bacteroidota bacterium
TGGTGAATTCGTCCACAAACAAGTAGATCCTCCCTCTCAACTTACCCTGGTGTTGGAGCTTTTCAGGATGCTTTCGGATCCAATGGCGCAGTGTGTGTCCGGCGATCGGAGGAATGGATCTCTGGGTGGCCACACCGAGCAGCCTCTTGGTTAATCCTGCAAAGGGGCCATTTAGGCCTAAGTTGGCAATGCCTGCAAACGGACTGGCCAATGAATTCAGGTCCGGAAACCGGGCAAATATAGCATCCCTGAAACTGGACCCTTTTGCCAGATGACGTTTGTGTTGGACGACGGCTTTCATCGCGGCCATATCCACATTACTTGGACACTCTGCAGAACATCCCTTACAACTCAGACACAGATCCAGGACCTCTTCAAGATCCGGGTCTGAAAAAGGATCTGTGGTTTGGTTACCGGAAAGCACCTCACGCAACATGTTCGCCCTGGCACGGGTAGTATCCTTTTCCTCCCGGGTGGCCATATAACTTGGACACATCGTCCCCCCGGCGGATACAGGCTTTCGACAATCTCCACTGCCATTACATTTCTCCACGGCCCTCATCAATCCCGGACCATCGGGAAATCGCAAAAGGGTATTGAAATCCGGGGTCTCCTGGCCCTCCATGTACCTCAGATGTGAATCAACAGGCGGAGCATCAACGATCTTTCCAGGATTGAGGATATGACCAGGGTCAAAGATGTCCTTCACCTCCTGAAAAAGAGCATAGATCTCTTCTCCCATGACCATTGGGATGAATGGTGCCCTGACCCGACCATCCCCGTGTTCCCCACTCAGACTTCCTCTGTATTTCTTCACCAACTGGGCGGTACTTTCGCAGATCTTCCTCAATTGCTCCCTGCCTTCACTGCTCTTAAGATCGATCAAGGGTCGTAAGTGAAGTTCGCCAGCACCAGCATGGGCATAATACACGGCTTTTTGACCAAACTCATGCATCATGGCGTCGAATTCCATGATGTACTCCGGAAGGCGTTCCACATTCACTGCTGTATCCTCAATGCAAGCAACTGGTTTAGCATTGCCTGGGACATTGCTCAGGAGGCCTAGTCCGGCTTTTCTTAGATCCCAAACCTTATTCATATCCTCTCCTCCGACCACTGGAAAGGCATATCCGAGTTTAAGCGAACGAAGCCTTCTCTCCAATTCCTCGGTCTGGCGAACCACATCGGCTGCGGATTCCCCTCTTACCTCAACCACCAGAATGGCTCGAGGGTCCCCTTCAAGAAAGAACCGATTCTTCTGATGCTCACGATTGTTCCTGGTACAATCCAGGATCACATTGTCCATGAGTTCACAAGCATAGGGCTCGAATTGCATCACCTCTACCGTTGCCTCCAGACTTTCCTTCAGTGAATGAAAATGAATGCAGACCAAGTGACCAAAAGGCGGAGGCAATGGATCAAGTGTCACTTTGAGGGACGTGGTAAACGCCAGGGTCCCTTCTGAGCCTGCCAAAAGATGAGAGAGATTGAAAGGAGGGCCTCCGGGCGTAAAGATCTCGGATCTCAAAAGGATATCGAGTGCGTATCCTGTATTTCGACGATGAATGGCCGGATCAGGATACTTTTCCCGGATCAGCTCTGCCATCCCGGGACGACTCAATAGGGTTCTTAGCTCATCAGCGATGCGCCCTTCAGGAGATTGTTCCTGAATATTCCTCTCCAATTCAGGTCTGGACCATGGTCCCACATGAAATGGCTTGCCATCGGCGAGAAATCCCTTTACCTCAAGGATCCGATCGCGGGTGGTTCCATAGCGGATGGACGTACTTCCTGAAGAATTATTTCCTAACATACCGCCGAGCATACAACGATTGGCAGTACTCGTATTTGGACCAAAAAAAAGACCGTGTGGTGCTAGGAATCGATTGAGGTCATCGCGG
>JAJLJK010000251.1:0-4028 GCA_033844885.1 Bacteroidota bacterium
GCAAAAAGGAAAAAGACACTAAAAAGGAACCAGTTGCGTTGAGAAACAGTCAATCTCTTCATACGTACGATCCAGTGAAACGTTGCCGAAGTTCGGAGGGCAAATTTAAAATATAAAGACTTGGTTGATACCCATGCCCAGACCTTTGCGGCAATTTATAATCATTCTAAATTATAGCGGAAAAGCCAGAAAATATTTGGAGAAGAGTAACTATTTTAGCACAAAAATACGACCCATGAACAGGATCTCGATTTGGATCTGGATATGTCTCCTAACAGGAATGTTCCCTTTTTTGTTGGCTGCCCAAAGCGACTCGACAGACACTATATTGGCGGTTGGAGTGGTGACGGTAAGACAAAGCCCTGAGATCGGGCAATTGTACAGGGAATGGGTCAGGACGAACGAAGGATCTGCCATTCAGGGTTACAGGATCCAGATCTTTAATGGGAATAAGAAGGGTGCCTTTGATGCGAAGTCTGCCTTTCTTCGCTCAGGATTGGATCTACCGGTGAATATCATATATGAAACCCCTGAGTATAAGACCCAGATCGGCAATTTCAGAACCCGACTTGATGCAGAAAGAGCCCTCAAGGCTGTTCGAGAGGTCGATCGTGGAGCCTTCGTGGTGAAGACACGCATAGATCTACCAGATCTTCCCAAAAAAGAAAAACCGGCGACCCAAAAGGATGCCGGTTCAGACAAACCCTGAACACACAGGATTCCCTTCCCTAAATCATAATCAGGATCTGAACGATCCTACTTATTGTTCGACCAGGTAACGGTCAAGCACTTGTTTGAGTTGTTGCGCCGGAACCACACCCGCCTGTCTCCACTTCATCTCTCCTTTTTGAAAGACCGCCAGGGTTGGGACTCCCTGGATCTGCAACGAAGCGGCCAGCTTTGGATTTCTGTCCACATCGATCTTGAGAATGGTCACAGAGTCACCCACCATTCCCTTAAGATCATTGATGATGGGACCCATCATTTTACAAGGCTGACACCAATCGGCATAAAAATCGATCAGGACAGGCTTCTCAGATGCAATGATCTCTTTGAATGAACTCATATCACTTCTTCATCTTGATACTCCACATTCCCCTAAGTTCACCCGGCTCGAATCCCACAGCGTGATCTTCGGGGTATTCCTCGTTTAAAACCATCTGCAACTCCTCGGAAAAGGTCGATGGGGATCCATGACAATTTGAACACAAGGGCTGCATTACAATAGGCGCAAAGAACCGAACACTGTCCCCTTCCTCAAGGATCGCAACTTCAGGCTCACGTCCCTCTTGCATATAGGTGGTCATTTTCTCCAGATTCACCTTCTCCATACTATCAGGAGCATTGGCAGGATTCCTCCACCGCAAAGCGGTCCGGCGGATCATAGCTTCATTTGCACGGGCAACCGAATCGGTGATAGGCAGAGCATGAAGGCGACAAAAGTCCACCGCCAACTCAGGTCCACCCTCTTCCATCTTTGATCGCAAAGTGGAACTGAGGGCCTGAAAGGTCTGACCCGCGATCATCTTTCCACGCTCCTTGTAGACCATCGTGTCGATAGTCATCATCAAAGGTTGCGGATCGATCGGATCCTCCTCCATATGGGATGTGTCATTCCCGCATGAAAATAAAAATCCGGAGCCCATCCATAGGAAAAAGAGAATCCTCTTCATGACCTTTCTTCGGTGGTTGTGTTCTTCTTCTTCAATGCATCATGGACAATATCTACGGCCAATCCGCCCATTAATCCCCCCCAAAGGGTGCTCATGTAAGGGCTGGACGTGATTGCACAGGTTCCACTAACGCACCCGACCTCCCAATAATAGAGGAAGCCGAGTCCGGCGCCTACGATCGCTCCGATGCCAATGATCCACCAACGTCGACTCATTCGGTCACCACAGGTTTACCAGATCCTTGCCATGCGGTAATTCCGCCATCCAGATTGTAGACCTCTTTGAATCCCATTTGCTTCATCATATCCATGGTCTTACCAGAACGGCCACCGGATCGGCAATACACATAAACTGGTGTATCCTTATCCAGCTTGGAGATCTCATTCTGGAAATCCTGCCCGTAAAAGTCGATATGCATGGCCCCTTCAAGATGGCCTTGAGAATACTCTTCCGGAGTCCGGACATCGAGTAGAATCCCCTCACCCTGCTTCAGATCTGCAAAGGTATTCACATCCACATCACGATAGGTTCCGCGGGTCTGTTCCTGGGTAGTAGAGTTCTCATTTTCGTTGGAGGATCCTTGAGTCTGGGCATTGCATCCCGTAAGGACCATTCCTGAAAGAAGAACCACTCCCAAAATGTGTGATTTGATCTTCATAGGTATTATCTTATTTGGTTTTGGAAGGATTGCCATCCTCCTCCATTGTGAACATTGGTGAACCCAACACTCTTGAGCATACGTCGAGCCTGACTGCTACGCATTCCACTCGCGCAAACCAACACCAGGGGTTGATCGGCTTTGAACTTCCTTCCAGCATTCTGTATCTGGGTCAACGGGATGTTCACGCTTCCGCGGATATGCCCCGACTTGAATTCGCCTGGGGTACGAACATCGACGATCTTGGCTTTTTCTTCTTTTACAAGGGCGCGAAGGTCCACTTTTGGACCACCACCCAGGATATTCTTAATAAATCCGAACATAATTAATTTAAGGTAAGAAAGCCCCGATGGAACGGGGCTTTGATCTTATGGTCAATGATCACATTTTGTGGATCTGCACGTCTGCCCATCCTCCGCCATTGTAGACGGAATCAATTCCCTGAGCCTTCAGGAAAGCCGTGGCCTGGCCACTTCTCGCTCCTGACTGGCAGCAAAGCACCAGGGGTTTGCTCATGGATTTGAACTCGTCGATCCGGTGGGGAACCTCATGAAGGGGAATGTTGATACTTCCGTTCACCCTTCCCATGGAAAACTCTCCCTCGCTGCGAACATCGACAATGGTTGCATTAGGGTCATTGATGATCTCGTTCATGGTCAATTCTTCTTTTTTCATTTGTTCGGCGCAAAATTATACCCTCGTGATCTTCGCAAATGTGACTTTCACCACACAAGGTGTTTAAACATTGTTCGGTACTCAAAGATAAGGATACGCTCGGACCCGAAATAACGTTTGGTCCATCAAAAAAAAAGCCCCGGAGAACCGGGGCCAACATCTTACCAGATGATCGTCAGTGAACTATCCAAGGGTTCCTTGCACCCAAAGGCAGAATAGAATTCCGGGATATTCCTGATCGTTCCATTGACCCTGAAGGGGGCCGGTGAGTGAGGATCTGTTTTGACCTGGGTACGGTAGTAATCATCCGTACCATTGCTTTGCCAAACCTGAGCCCAACCGAGGAAGACCCTCTGATCATCAGTGAAACCATCGATGGGTGCGACCTCATCCCTACCCTCACGACTGATCAGGTAGGCATGGTATGCAAGGGTAAGCCCACCAAGATCCGCAATGTTCTCGCCAAGGGTCAATTGTCCATTGACATTTGCCCCCGGAATGGGCGAATACCCATTGTACTGCTCAACGATCTCCTGTGCTAGTGAATCAAATCGAGCCCGGTCCTCTTCCGTCCACCAATTGCTGAAATTCCCCTCCGCATTGAACTTACTTCCCTGGTCGTCGAAACCATGAGTGAATTCGTGGCCGATAACTCCGCCAATTCCACCATAATTGATAGCATCGTCTGCCTTGGGATCAAAGAAGGGAGGCTGAAGGATTCCCGCCGGAAAGACCACTTCGTTGTAATAGGGATTGTAATAGGCATTTACCACATATGCACCCATATACCACTCTCCCTTGTCAACAGGTTTCCCTAGTTTCTCAAGATTCTCCTTCGATTTATAACGCGTAAGGGACATTCCATTGGCGAGGTAATCATCACGAACGATCTTGAGATCGCTGTAATCTTTCCATTTATCTGGATAGCCGATCTTATAGGTGAAGGCATTGAGCTTTTCGAGGGCTTTCTGCTTGGTTTCGTCGCTCATCCATGCCAATCCATTGATTCTCTGACGATAAGC
>JAJLJK010000252.1:0-2222 GCA_033844885.1 Bacteroidota bacterium
TTGCTGAGGCCCCACAATGGAATCCATTTTCTTCCAAACGCCATTGACCTGTTGATCGAGGAATAAGGTCGTCATATCCGCACCATACATGTGGTACCAGAATGAGATTTCAGGATAGGGTTCACCTGTTAAGTTGAGGTAAGGTGAGTATAGCCGAGCATCTCGTCCATAACTCAGACTACCTTCTGTATAGAGGTAATTCCCCGAGCCAGAATGATCCCCAGAGGGACCCGTATTCAGAGAGGGTGTGGTGTCATTGGTTGCCACCCATTTGAAACCGGCATTGTTGGGACTATTCCACGGGTGCATTCTCCAAAAGGGATCCGATTTAAAGTAGTATTGGACAGGGAAGACGTTGGATCCAGAATCGGGTCTCCAGGTGTTGCCATCAAAAGTTTCAAGGAAAGGAAGCGAAAAGATGCTATCTGGGATCTCGGGGGCTACCCTGAATCCGGTGAACCATAATGCGTGGGAATTATTTGTGCTGTAATATTCAAACCTCACCTGGACAGTGTCATTGATATAAGCGGTGTCCAAGGGGATCTCCTCAAAAATGTAATTGAGGTTGACATCCGTGGATTTAAAAGGTGCGGAATATTTCTGCAGTAAACTCCAGCCGGAACTCGATTGCCCCTTGATCAAAACCCTGAGCGAATCCTGCATACCTCGACCATTCACCGTTTCATACCGGTGAGACCACGAGTAGTTAAGGATCGCTTTGGAAGAGATATGAATCCTTGGTGTAACGAGGATCGTTGTGCCCCCAGTGATATACCTGTCCAAAAGAAGGTAATAGGAATTGTAGTCCGGCGTCAGACTTCCCAGGGAATCATTCCAACAGTTGGTGCTGGCTTGATTGGGAAAGAAGTTTGTGTAAGGGATAGGCTCCACCGGACATTGTCCGAAAAGAAGATTCGAGGAAATTAATGTGATTAGGACGAGGGTGAACTTTTGGATTCTCAATGCCTGCTGATTCTCTTAGTAAAAGATTTATGGTGTTTAAAAATAAGGTAATGAGGTATTTCCTCCTAACAAACCAAGAATAGAGGTGATCTTTTCATCAAAACAAATAGATGAGGGATCCAATAGAAGGAGAATGGAACTTCTATGCCTTGAGATAAATATCAAAATTCACCACGAGGTTTCCATGTGTATCCTCAAGCGAAACCGGTAGCACCCTAAGTTCAGCCGATGGATGAGACGCCCAGGGATCCTTTTCGATGTGAGGGTCTCCCTGAAAATATATCTGAGAGATCAACTCTTGGTGTCCATCAGCTGTCACGCGAAAGTGAATATGGGCCGGACGATATTGGCGGCCATTCAAATACTTTCCGGGCAGGATAGTTTTGAAGGAGTATTCCCCTTTTCCGTCCGTCATTTGTCGCCCGCGAAGGCGAAATTCGGAGGTTTCGTTATCATATCTACCTTCTGTGTCACAATGCCAGATCTCGACCTGAGCATTCTTCAAGGGGGTTGTACAATCGTCACCGTACACCCGTCCCTTGACCATCACCTTGTTTCCCTCCAGACCCTTGAATGAAAGGTCTTTACGGATCGGGGCCTCGGGTCGATAAAAAGGGCCAAGAATATCATTGGTAGTGGAACAGTCACCTTTGGGGCCATCTGAAGTATTGGTAACAAAGCCAAAGGTGGAGATCGAGGCGGCTCCCAATAGTGCGGTTTTGAGGAAATCATTTCGTTTCATAGAGGAGAGATTGAGGAAGATCGATTCAATTTAACCAAAAAACATGCCGATTTCATATAAAAAGAACTGAGTGGTTTGGAGGGAGGAGTGATGAGAATCTAGAATGAAAAGCATTCAATCCTGAATCTTGGATTCTGAATTCTGAAATCTCAATTCCTGTCCCCGAAAAATTCGGAGGCCGTCCCGAAAATTCGGTGCCCAACTCCCAATCTTCACCTCATAACCCAGCACCTCTAATCCAGCACCATTAATCCATAACCCTTATTCCTGGGCCTGCCCCACATTGGGTAAATATCAGGTTATAAGGTGATGAATATCATCCTTTTCCGCTTGGATTGTCGGCAACTTTATTCTACGAAACAAATTTTGCCATGGACACAATCACGAGCCAGGAGGTTCCCGTGGATCAATTGAACGGTGAACGAAAAGTGCTCTCCGAGGCCATTGTAGAGATCGTCAGTGACTCCGGTGAAGGTGCACAGAAATGCGGACAGAGCCTTGGTGCTATTTCCGCCAA
>JAJLJK010000253.1:0-2522 GCA_033844885.1 Bacteroidota bacterium
GTGACCGTGGCATATCCCTTCAGATTGGTATTGACCGCTGCGCCGATAAGCTCCTCTCCCGAAGCGGCATCGCGGATATAACCGCTCAAGGTCACCTTTTGTGACCAGGCCGGAAATGAAATAAAAAAGAGGAGAAGCAGAATAGGAGTTTTACTCATTCGTTTCAATGTGAAGACAGCAGCCGAATTTCATTGAATCAAAACGATTCGGGTGATTCAATGTTTTACAGGGAAATGCAAATTTAAAACCTCACGGAAAGGTGGTATAATTATTACCTTCGAAAAATCTCTCAATCGAACGTGAATTTCATGAAGAAGAAGTATTGGTTGTTGTTGCTGCCCATCTTTGCAGCCGGATTGGCCTTTGCCCAGGTCAAGTGGAATGAGGAGGAAGCAACCACCAAGGACCAGGTGATCATGGAGTTGGTACAGAACGCTCTGACCACCACTCATTATCAACCCAAACCGCTGAACGACGAACTCTCGGAGGAGGTTTTCGACCTCTATCTGGAATACCTCGACGAGAACAAGTATTTCTTTACCCGCAGCGACATCGATTCATTTTCGTCCTATCGTCAGGATCTGGATGATGAATTGAAAGCAGGTTCCCTCGAGTTCTTCGAGTTGACCCAGAAAGTGCTGACAAAGCGTCGGGAACAGGTTCGTGCTTTTTATGCGGAGATCCTGTCCAAGCCCTTTGATTTCAATATGGTCGAAGAGGTGGAGACAGATCCTGACAAACTCGACTTTGCCAAGAATGAGGATGAACTCCGCGAGATCTGGCGCAAAAACCTGAAATACAGGGTTCTGATGCGAGTTCACGATAAACTTCAGGGGCAAAGGGAGTTGTCAGATGAAGATAAGGCCGAGACCGAGATCAAAACTTTCGAGGAGGCTGAGAAGGAAGCCAGAGAGCGCGAAAAGGAGATCTTCGACGAGTGGTTCACCAACTTTGATGATTTCGAGCACATGGATTGGCTCGGGGTTTATTTGAACTCTTTCACGAATGTCTTCGACCCACATACCGAGTATTTTCCTCCCAGTCAGAAAGAGGATTTTGAGATCTCAATGACCGGTCAACTCGAGGGCATCGGTGCACAATTATCTAAGCGAGGGAGCTTTGTCACCGTAGAAAAGATCATTTCAGGAAGTGCCTGCTGGCGTCAGGGAGATCTCGAGGTCGGCGATAAGATCCTCATGGTCGGACAGGGCGAGGAAGAACCCGTGGATGTGGTCGGAATGAACATCAACAAGGTGGTGAAACTGATCCGCGGACCCAAGGGAACCGAAGTTCGGTTGACAGTGAAGAAACGCGATGGATCCAGAAAGGTCATACCAATCACCCGTGATGTTGTGGAGATCGAGAGCACCTTCGCAAGGTCGGCGATCATTGGAACCGAGCAGAAGATCGGATATATCCGCCTACCCAAATTCTATGTGGATTTCTACAGCTCCAACAATCATAATTGTGCCGAAGATGTCAAACAGGAACTCCTGAAACTGAAAAAAGAAGGGGTGAATGGCGTCATTCTGGATCTTCGGGGTAATGGAGGAGGCAGCCTACAAGGGGTGATCGACATGGTGGGTCTTTTCATTGAAGAGGGTCCCGTTGTTCAGGTCAAATCCAGCCTCCATGGCAAAAAGGTCTACGAAGACCGTGACCGCGGAATTTATTGGGATGGTCCTCTTTTGGTGATGACCAACGAATTCAGCGCCAGTGCCAGTGAGATCTTTGCCAGTGCCATTCAGGATTACAAGCGGGGGATCATTATGGGGACCAAGACCACTTATGGAAAGGGAACGGTTCAGAATATGTTCGACATGGACCAGGCGATCGGACGCCAATTTGCAAGTATGAAACCCTTGGGTGCCCTGAAACTCACCATTCAGAAATATTATCGGATCAATGGCGGAACCCCACAATTGCGCGGAGTCACTCCGGATATTGAGGTTCCCGGGATCTATGACCACATCGACCTGGGTGAAAAGGAGCAGAAGTATGCCCTGCCATATGACCGGATCGAATCCTTACAATATCCTATTTGGAATCAGGATGAATTTCCTTGGCAGAACACCATTGCCAACAGCATGAAACGCATTGCGGACAATGAGAAGTTTGCTCGCATCAGTGAGTATGCCAATGTGTTGAAAAAGGATCGGGAAGACTCCCGTGTCTCCCTGCATTACGCAACCTTCGAAGCAGAACAGGATGAGCAGAGGGAACAGAACAAGCGTTATGAGGATCTGACCAAGACCGAGGAGGAATTGAAAGTGGCTTTCCTCAGGTCACAGCTGCCGGAGGTCGAATCTGATTCCACCAAGAAAAAGGATTACGAGGCCTGGCATCGAAATCTTCGGAAAGACCTCTACCTTCATGAGGCCTATTCGACCGTAAAGGACATGTGATATGACGGCAGTGGCCCTTGAAGGCTCTGTGGTAAGAAAGATATGGGATCACCCCCTCGGGAAACTCTCGATGGGGGTGATCGTTTTCATCGCCATTGTGGCCATCCTGGGATACCT
>JAJLJK010000254.1:0-2938 GCA_033844885.1 Bacteroidota bacterium
ACAAGAAGAAACGAAGCGATGTATCTTTTCATGGGAATCTTTTTTTGATCTATCTCCAACAATTCGTGTTCCAAGTTAACAACCTCAACCCTTGATTTCGTGTGCTTTAACAACACTTTAACGATGACTGCCAATCCATTCCTCCCTTGTGACATTCTTTCAGTTCCACCTATCTTTGGAAAAAAATCGAATTGAAGCAGCACTTCTATAAGTACCAAGGGACAGGCAATGATTTTGTTCTTATCGATGATCGCGACAAGCGATTTCCTCAAGACACGGATCTGATCGCCCGTCTTTGCCATAGGAGGTTTGGGATCGGAGCGGATGGACTCATCCTTCTTCAGGAGCATCCTAATCTGGATTTTACCATGGTGTATTTCAATAGCGACGGACGTCCCAGTACGATGTGCGGAAATGGAGGAAGGTGTATCGTTCGATTTGCCCATGACCTCGGCATCATCGGTTCTCAGACCCGTTTCATGGCGGTGGATGGGGAACACCGTGCAAAAGTGGACCGGGAGGACATCAGTTTAAAGATGAATGATGCAAGCATGGCGACACCTCGTGAAGAGGGGTACTTTCTCGACACCGGTTCACCACATCACGTTCAAAAAGTGGAAGACACCGAAGAAATTCATGTCTTCGACCTGGGTAGGCAAATGAGGAATGGGATCTATGGAAGGGAAGGAGCAAATATCAATTTTGTTCAGACCATGGGGGACCACCTTCGGATCAGAACCTACGAAAGGGGTGTTGAGGATGAAACCTACAGCTGTGGAACCGGGGTAACGGCTGCCGCGCTTGTCTCTTTCCAGGAAGGATGGACCAGCGAGTCTCCCGTGATCCTTGAGACCTTAGGGGGTAAACTTTCTGTTTCTTTCGAAAGGGAGGGAGCGAGGTTCACGAATATCTGGCTGATCGGGCCGGCTGAATATGTTTATGAGGGAGATATTGACCTATGATCAAACTCTCAGATGATATCATTCAGCTGAGGGCTGTTGAACCTTCGGATATCGATCTCCTGGTCAGGTGGGAGAATGATCCATCCTTTTGGGATGTCAGTGACCGGGTCACGCCGCTTTCGCGGGATATCCTTGAAAGGTATATTGAGCAATCCCATTTGGATCTGTTCCAGGCGGGTCAATTCAGGTACATCATCACCCGAAAGGGAGATCCCGTCGGAACGATCGACCTTTTTGATCTTCATGCAGTCCACCGAAGAGTTGGAATAGGAATACTAATTGCTGAGACAGACGATAGGAGACAAGGGATCGCCCAAAGAGCCCTGAGCCTAGTGACCGATTATTGCTTTCACGGACTCAATCTTCACAGCATCTATTGCCATATTCGGAGTTCCAACGAAGCCAGCATCCGATTGTTCGAAAAGGTCGGGTTTGAACGCATGGGAGAACTGAAGGATTGGATCCATACTTCGGAAGGTTTCGGAAACGTTCTGATCTATCAACGATTGAGAAAGCATGCGTAAGACCCTCTTGAGTCTTTTTGGGATCGCCCTGGTCGGTGGACTTCTGAGCAGATGTGGTACGGGTCCGGGAGAAGAGCAAATGCAGAAAGGGGATACACTGGCCTATGTCAATTTGCATGACAGTGTTGGTTATGTCGGGAAGGAGGTTTGCGGCGGATGTCACAGTTCCATTGCCCAAACCTTCGGCCATACTGGAATGGGGATGAGTTTTGGGCCTGCGACCCCTGAGAAGAGCGCTGGTTCATTTGACGGAAAAAAGATCATCCACGACCCTCATTTGAATTTGAGTTACCGTCCGTTTTGGAAGGATGATGAACTCTTTGTTGAGGAGTTTCGAATGAGAGGAAAGGATACCATTCATCGCCGGATCCAAAAGGTGGATCATATTGTAGGGTCCGGTCAACACACCAACTCGCACATCTTTGGTGTGAATGGGTATTTATTTCAGGCACCTTTCACATTCTATACCCAAAAAGGAGTTCTCGACCTGCCTCCAGGGTTTGAGGATGGACATAATTCTCGCTTCTCCAGAATGATCGGACTTGAGTGCATGAGTTGTCACAATGCAATGCCTCTGGGTTTTGTTGCGGGCTCTGAGAACAAATTCGATGTGGTTCCCAATGGGATCGACTGTGAACGATGTCATGGACCGGGGGAGGCTCATGTAAGGAAGATCGGATCAGGGCGATTGACAGACACATCTCAGGCCATAGATCACAGCATTGTCAATCCTGCCAAGTTGGATGTTGAGTTGCAGTTTCAGATCTGTCAGCGATGTCATCTTCAAGGAAATGCGGTCCTTAAAAAGGGAAAATCATTTCTGGATTTCAAGCCCGGAATGGAGTTGAAGGAGATCATGGATATCTACATGCCTCGTTATGAGAATAGCAAGGATGCATTCATCATGGCTTCTCATGTGGATCGCTTCAAAATGAGTGAATGTTTCAAGGCCGGAATGGGGAAATTCAATTGCACGAGTTGTCATGATCCGCATGTCTCCGTTCGTGAGACCCGGATCGAGGGATTCAATGCGACATGTAAGAAGTGCCATGGAGGAAAAGGTCATCCACGTTTCTCCTGCACGGTGCAAGAATCTGATTTCCTGTCCGCCAATGGGAATTGCGTGTCTTGTCATATGCCATCGTCCGGAAGTACGGACATACCCCATGTCACCGTACACGATCACTTCATTCGAAAACCCAAAACCCAGTCCACAACTGTGGAAGGCGGATTTATTCGATTGGAATGTATCAATGAGAAGGATCCTGCGATCACCTCACGTATCAGGGCCTATCTTCAATTTTATGAACGATTCGAGGCGGTCCCGCAGGCTCTTGATTCGGCTGAGGTATTGATAGAGAAGGCTTCAACTCGCGAAAGTCTTCTGTTTGAGAGAGTTCTATTCCACTTCCTTAAAGGCGAGTATAGCCAGATCGTGAAGTGGGTCGAGAA
>JAJLJK010000255.1:0-5862 GCA_033844885.1 Bacteroidota bacterium
ACAGTGGATGCATTGAGGTTTAGGTGTTCCTTAAGTCTTGTGGCAGTGGACTGAAATCCGGGTTGTTCGGCAAAGAATTGAAGGGCGAGAACCTGAGGCATGCTCAGGCCAAATTCTTTTTGCACCCTCTTATTCTCCAGATTGACGGATCGGGCTATGCGTCGAAGGGTCATCAGAAGTTCTCTGGAGTTCATGGTTCATTCGAATTTCAAGGCAAATGTGAGAAAATCAGGAATAATGGACCTTCAGTCGTTCCACGATCCTGTAGACTGCAGGGCATACAGCCACATTCTTTCGGGTAATATCCAGGATCTGGTACTGTTTCCGACGGTCTGTATGAGGATATTCGCGGCAAGCTTTGGGTCGAATATCATAGATGGAACAGTAATTATCCTTTCCCAAATATCGACAAGGCATGGTTTTGAAAACATAATCCCCATCCTCATCAAGCCGAAGGAACCGGTCGGTGAACTCTCCCGGTTTCATGCGTTCGTTGGCAGATAGTCTTTCAATATCCTTGTCGGTAAGCAATGGTCCGGTGGTTTTGCAACAATTGGCACACTCCAGACAATCGATCTCTGCAAAAACCTCTTCGTGGAGATCGTGAGTGACCGGGTCCAGGTCTTTTGGTGGACGGGCCTTCAAACGTTTAAAGAATTTTTGATTCTCCTTTTTGACCTGCCCAGCCAAACCCTTCAATTGATTGGGATCGGGTTCGATCATTCTTTCAAAAGTTCCTTAATAAAGGTCTCCGTCTCTTTAACGTACTCAGGATACTCCGAGGATCCCGGTCCATTGAATCCCTTGTGGATCCTTCGAACCTCTCCATTCTTGCCAATGTAAATGGCCGTCGGGAAACTTGGAGGTGAAGAAAGCATCGGTAAGGCAGACAGGGTGTTCTCTCTTCCTGGCCTTCCGGCGATGAGGATCGTGTAGGGGATGTCAAGATCCTCCTTCATTTTTGTTACCGCTTTGGCGGCTCCTTCAAAATCCTGGGCATTCTCAAAGGAAAGTCCGTATATCTGTAATCCGTGGTCTGCATACTTGGCATAAAGCTCGGTCAGGAACCTTGCCTCATCCATACAATTAGGACACCAACTTCCCATGACCGTGAGAATGGTCACCTTACCTGTTTGGGATTCCGGGTTGCTTTCTACCATTTTCCCCTCTGGCGTGGGAAACGAAAATGAAATTCCCTCATAACCCGGGTTCAGAAAAATGAGTGAATCCGCATCCGGCAATTCGAATTCTTCATTCGGAACAGCTACCCAGCGCCGAGGTTCTGCATTTCCACTGAACCACCAACCGAAAAGGGAATCTGCCGATCCATGGGCATTGAAATAATAGACCGTTCTTCCGTCGAAGGTACTTAACTGCAATCGATCCTCGGTGACGTTCCCATCGAGAAAGCGGTAATTGCCAGAGGTATTCAGGATCGTTCCGGTTATATGGCCCTTATCTTGTTGAAATTCACCGATCGCCTTTCGTTCTCTTTCCTCTCCGGGATAAAAGGTCACGAGATACCTGGATTCTAGCTGCATCGGAGATTCCGCCGATCGGAATCGTTCATTCGATCCTTGTTTTGCGCGGAAGGGAAGCTGATATCCTCCATCCTCATGGAAGAAGGTTCCGACCATTGAATCTGCATTTACCCGAATCATCATCAGTCTTGAATTGAAGACTGGAAGGTCGGCCATAAGCGTGTCGCCTTTCCTTTGGATCCTGGTCACCTGGATTCTCTCATCGGCATTCTGGATGGTCAGTTGGAGACTATCCGGATCCAAATGAAAAAGGAAGGGTGTGGAAGTCGAGTCGTTTTGGACGATCTCACCACGCCAGATGCCATCCTGAAGCCAAATATCATGGGACTTGTTCTGGCAAGAGACCAATATGATCGCTGGAAGGAAGGAAAGGGTCAAAAGTCGTTTCATAAGATACATTTTCACTGGGTGAGACGTGAGCTTCGAGATCTCCTTTCAGATCGTCCTCATTTTTTGATTCAGAGAATAAATGAAAGTTCAAGACCAGGTGAAAGGCCAGTGCGACCAGGAAGGAACTTACCAGTACCTGATGAACTCCCTCGCCAGAAAAATACTGTGTGATAGCAAGTATGACCAGTCCACTCCAAATAACCCAAATATACCAAGGTGGAGGTACAAGGAAGATCAGTGTGGCCAGGATCACAAGAATGATGACCCATTGACTGAGGAGTTGAACCGAAAACACAAGGGTTCTCCACCATTTGGGTTTTTCAAAGATCACCCGGAGGGCAAATTCGGAAGTGGCGACCGCAACGAATGGGTAGACCACGAAGAGATTTCTTGACCAAGGATCGTCGCGGAGAATGTAATAAAGAAGTGGAAGGAAGAATCCCCCCAGGGTCAGCCATTCTTGCTTTTGCCGTCCTCTCACCAGATCCTCGATCGTATTGGTGAATCTCCAGAGAAGGGCCCATAGCCCGAGAATGGACCATGGAATGAATGACCAGAGGAAACTGCCGAAATAATGTGGAATGGCACTTACCACCCATTCCTGATCGGAAGTGTCCAGATCGATCACAGTTCCATTATCGAAGGTCAGATGGAGTTCAATGCTTCCCTTTGGGATGGTGGTATTAACCAGATGAATGGCCTTTTCAGGGTGTTGATGTTGGGATATTGAGGCCATGATGTACGGAGCAGAGACCATCGCGGCCAGCAAAAGGCCCACGATCCAGGCGGGGCGTGTCAATTGTTGCCAATCATTTCTACCAACAAAGTAGGAGAGTAGGGCAATGGTCGGGATTCCCAGTCCGATCCATCCACCTGAAAGAGTACCAAGACCCATTAAGAAAGCTCCCCAAACCAGATTTCGCTTGCGGTTGTAATAGATGAACTCCATGATCTGCCAGACCGATAGAACTACGAGAGACATGGTCATACCCTGTGAACGAGGGTCTTCGACCATGAGAAACAAAGCCTGACTGGTAAAGAGGATCAGACTGGCGATGAATCCAATCCGCTTGTTGTACAAAAGGTGTCCAAGCTTATAGGTGGCGATCAGTCCTCCAATGATCAGGATAAAGGTCGGTAACCGGTAAGTGAATGGAGAGGCGCCAAACATCTCCATAGACGATCCGGTAAGCCATAAAAATAAAGGAGGGGTATCCTCTACCCACAGAACCCTCGACAACCAATGACCTTCATCGATCCATACCCGAAGGGCCTGGTAGGTCATCCGCGTGGCTTCCATCCTGAAAGGAAGAAGAAGAGCCCCTGCCAGGGCCATGAGTCCGGCAAGGAGAATGATCCGAATGGCCCATTTTTTTATTAACCCCATTGGCTATTAACGAAGATCAAGCTGGTCAACGATCCGGTCGATCTTTTGGTTGAGTTGAATCTCAAGTTGTTTCAGACCCGATGTATCCTTCACCGAAGATCTCACGCTAATATAAAATTTGATCTTGGGTTCTGTACCAGAGGGTCGTGCGGTCAACTTTGTTCCCTCGTAGGTCTCCAACTGAATCACATTACTGGCGGTCAGTGGAATGGTTTCGGTGGTTCGGGTGATAGGATTAAGGGTTTGGCCCGACCGATAATCTCGGATGGCGATGATCTTTTCTCCATCCAGTTGGGTCGGAGGGGCGGATCGAAGATCTTCCATCATCCTGGCGATCTCCTCGCTGCCGGCCTTTCCCTTGCGGGTCAACGAAATGGTCCTTTCCTGGAAAAGCCCGAACTGGGTGTAGATATCCAGAAGCATCTGATAAAAGGACGATCCTTTGCTCTTTGCCCATGCAGCGATCTCGGCAAGGATCAGGGCACTGCCAATGGCATCCTTATCCCTGACAAAGTCGCCGATCAAATACCCATAACTTTCTTCCCCGCCAACAATGAAACGGTTGATCCCCTCGTTCTCGCGGATCATTTCAGCGATCCACTTGAAACCGGTATAACAGTTCCGGCATGAGACACCAAAATGTTCGGCGATCACATCCAACAGGTCAGTGGTGACGATGGTCTTAGCAATGAATTCACGACCCTTTAGTTTTCCGGCCTTTTTATCCTGCATCAGCAGGTAGTAGAAAAGAACGATCGCGGTCTGATTTCCATTTAGAAGCCTCATTCTACCCTGGTCATCCTTCACAGCGATCCCGACACGATCGGCGTCAGGATCATTCCCGATGACCATGTCCGCACCCAATTCTTCCGCTTTTCGTACAGCCATGTCAAGAGCAGCCGCTTCCTCGGGGTTTGGGGAGATCACTGTGGGGAAATTTCCATCCGGTATCATTTGCTCATCGATTACCGTGAGGTCAAAGCCCCAATCGCGAAAAGCATCGGGTAAGAGAACGGCTCCGGTTCCATGAAGCGCTGTGAAAACGACTTTGAGGTCCTTTCGGCCCTCCTTGTTTCTACTCAAGGTCTTCAATTGACGGAGATAAGCCTCATCAACCTCTGATCCGATCACCTCGATCAACGATTCAGGCCCATCAAAAAGGACATCCCCCAATTCGACCTTTCGGATCTCATCAATGACCTGTTTATCCTCGGGGGGAACCAGTTGCCCTCCGTCATCACCGTAAACCTTGAAGCCATTGTACTCCTTTGGATTGTGGGATGCGGTCAGGACGGCCCCTCCGTGACAATTCAGGTGGCGAATGGCAAAGCTCAGCTCCGGTGTGGGTCTGAGGTCTTCAAATAGGAATACCTTGATCCCATTGGCAGCAAACACACCGGCAACTTCACGCGAAAACTCCTTTGAATAATTGCGCGAATCATGAGCGATAGCCACATTGATCTCTCCGATGGGAAATTTCTTCTTTAGAAAATTGGCATAACCCTGAGAGGCCATTCCCAATGTATATCTATTGATCCGGTTTGTGCCGACACCCATCAGGCCACGCATGCCCCCGGTTCCGAATTCAAGTTCCTTGTAGAAGCATTCGGTGAGTTCCTTGGGATCACTTTCGATCATGTTCCTTACCGTATCCCTGGTGGCGGTATCGAAGTCATTACTTAGCCAGGTCCTTGCTCGTTCCAGGACCATTTCATCAACAGTGGGGTTCTGCATATTTATCTCTTTGCTTGTTGAACATCGGAGGCACCCGAAGAATCGATCTGAAGGGTCTTAGGGTCTCCGAGGTAGGTGATATTACTTGCGCCGCTTGCATCGGCAACCAGTTCAGTCATAACGGCGATCTCAGCATCACTGGCTCCTGAAACATCGATCCGGCAAATATCGGTTGTGAGTGGAAATGCTTTAAGGTCACAGCTTCCACTCAGGTCCACCTCCATCTTTCTTGCACCTCCGGATAGGAAAAGGGTACAGGCTCCGGAACAATCAATATCAAGAGAGCGAAGATCCACAGCAAGGTCGGCATTACAACTTCCACTCAATTCGATATCCAAATGATCACCCGTGAAGGTATTCTTGCCCTCAAGATCACAAGCGCCGCTTAATTCGATCCCGCGAAGTACCGGAAGGGTAATGAACACTTTCAATTCGGTGAACTCGCTAATGAAACCATCAGTTTCGATGATCAACTCACCGTTCTCGATCCTTAGCTCCACCACATCCTGCAGGTTGTCATCCGTAACCACAGAGACCTCGTGCTCCGGACCCTGACGAAGATATATGTCAAACGCTCCACCCACTTCGATCCGATCGAAACTTCCGGGCCTCCGTTCATCTACGGTAACCTCACCACTTCCTCGTTTTCCGGTGATACAACCGGAGATCAGGGAAAGCAATAGGAGAACCACAGAAAATCGCAGAAAAGATCTCATGATCATTGGATTTTGCCCTAAAGGTAAATCAATGGTGTAAATGAAGGGAATGGAGGAAGGGGATATTGAGTGATTTTTTTGTGGTTATAAGAGG
>JAJLJK010000256.1:0-2491 GCA_033844885.1 Bacteroidota bacterium
TCCTCACTCATCCAATCCGAACGCAAAGGCCGATCATTGGGCACCAGGCAGATGATACCGGTCTCCGCGGTCCTTTCGGATCGATTATTCCTTACCAGGAACCACTCGATATTAGAACCAACACTTTCCCATTTGGCCCGTTTGCGAAACTCCTCAAAGGCCTCGGGGTTTCCACCATCCACGCTGAAACGGAAAAGGTTGAAGATCCCTGAGTCGATCAACAACTCAGCTTTTTCGGGTTTAAGAACGGTCGCATTCGTCAGAAGGGAGACCTTTGGGAATCGCTTGCCGATCTTTCGGCATTTCTGTTTGTATTCTTGAAAGACCTCCAGGATCTGATCCATCTTGGGATGAAGCAAGGCTTCTCCACCATTGTGCAAGTGGATCCACTGAAGACCGTCAAACCGAACATCCTTCATCCATTGATCAAAGAATGCACGGATGACCTCCGGGGTGATGCGAACCTTCATCTTATCGTGGTCAAGAGCACAGAAACTGCATCGAAGGTTACAATAATTGATCGGTTCGATATGGATCTCACGGATCGATGCTTTGTGGTCTGGAGAAAAGGTCTTGTAAAATCGATGATAGGTCCATTGAAATTGCACTCCTTGAAATTTCCTTCCAATGGAATAAAGAGTCCGGTGGTCCCGGACAAAATTACTGACCGCATCCTTCAACTTCATGTACAACTGGCTTTGGCCACGTAAATGAAGGAAATCAAACGACCTGGAACCTATGATTTTTGTCAGCAGGAGTATATGCCTATCAATGCCGGCGACCTGAATAGGTCATGGCCTCTCCCTTTCCAAAGCTGTAGCTTACGCCTAAGGTGACAAACCGACCTCTTTGGGAGAAATCATAGAGGTAATACGTGGGTTGCGAAATGATGTTCTCCCGGATCCTCGATGCGAAGATATCTCGAACTCCAAGATTGATCACGGCCTTGCCCTTCCAGAGTTTTTTTCGAATGCCAATATCCGCGAAAGCGAAACCGGACACCTCCCCCTGAACGGTCAGATAGGAGGATTGATAATCCCCTGTCAACTCGACCTCGAATGAGGCTGGAAGTTTGAATCGAGTGGTCATTTTGACAAACCACTGATCCCCAGTGAAATCAAAATTCTGGTCCCCGAAATCTCCATTTCGAATGAAAACTCCATAGTTGAAGTCTCCATTGATGGTGAACCAGTCATTGGGCGTATACTTACCGTTTAGCTCCAATCCCGTTTGATTTCGGGTACCGATATTCACCGGCATGGTGATATTCACGTTGTTCTCCAAAAAGGAAACACGTTCGATCACATCAGTGGTGTACAGGTTGTAAACACTGGCATTCAGCGACGCCTTTTCAAAGAGGAGAACAGCGGTAAGCTCATATGAGTCGGCAAATTCAGGGAGCAGATCTGGATTTCCACGTCGAATATTGTAATTGTTCCGGATATTGAAGAACGGGTTCAGATCCCATAATCTCGGGCGGTAGATCCTACGTGAATACCCGGCCTGAAGAGAAAATCGGGGAGAGAATTTATAGGTGGTGTGAGCAGATGGAAATAAGTTCGCGTAGTTCTGTTGGTTGGCTTCATCTGTTGTGACGAGATAGGTGTTCAGGAAGGTGTTCTCGACCCTTGCCCCCAATTTCAACCCCCAGTGATCACCTTCAAAAGCTCCGGTCGCATAGACGCCAAGGACCTCCTGATCGTATTCGAAGTTATTCGTCAGGTTGCTATCCACCCGGAAATTTCCATTTCCATCCTCATTGTAAACCGCGTAATCATTCCCCACATCATTGATCTCATACTGAGCGCCCGCCTCGATGGTCCAACGATCGGAGAAAGGTTGAACGTAATCGAGTTTGAAGATGAAATCTCTCTGGTAAAAATCGGTCTCCGTCCTTTGGTCAGGATCAAGGAGGATGCCCTCAAGTGGAATATTTACGAATTCAGAGGATTGACTCTTTCCAAAGAAACTACCCAGGGTACTGAACTGTAAGGTATGATCTTCGTGATCAGCAAATTCCTTCTTGTATTGCAGGTCATACTGATACTTGGGGTTTCCGGCGGTTGTGGTTTCCTTCCGGCGATATTGAGAGATCAGCTGATCCTCGGAATCACGGATCCAAAAATCGGTTTCAGAGGGCTGCTGTTCATCTTCAAAAGCAAAACTTCCTGCAAGGGTGATAACGTTCAGATCATTGATATGATAGTCTGTCCCTAAAGTGATATTGAAGAATTTTTCGTTCCGGTATTCGATCCCCTCACTTTTCACCTCAGTGCTGTCAATCAGATCGAGATTGGTACTCTCTCCATATCTGGGAAGAGATCGATATCCACCTCCGAGCTGGGTAAAGAAGTTGAAATTCTCTGTTCTCCGGTTCAGACTGACCCCGATGCTATGGTTTGCTGGAATTCCCGTATTGGCAGAGATGGAGCCATTGAATCCTTTCTTCTCCTCTTTTTTCAAAACGATATTGATGATCCCTGAAGATCCC
>JAJLJK010000257.1:0-5921 GCA_033844885.1 Bacteroidota bacterium
AGATTCTCTCTTTTGAACAAAGGACTTTGAACATCCACAGCAATGACGATATCCATTCCTCTTTGCTTGAGGATGGAAATGGGAAGGTTATTTCGGATCCCCCCATCGACACAAAGTCGGCCGTTGAACTCATATGGAGAAAAGATACTCGGAAAGGAAACACTTGCACGAAGGGCGTCAGGTAAGCTTCCACCGTCAATGATCAATTCCTCTCCTGTCTCCAGATCTGTTGCGATACATAGGAATGGTATGGGAAATTGGGTGAAGTCCATCACAGCATGAGCACCCTGGGTGAGGTAGCTCAGTTCCTTTAGCATGTTATGACCATAATTAAAGGCTCTGGGAAGTTTGAGACCTTCTTTGGTCATCCGAATGCTGATCAGGTATTTTTCAAAATCATCCCGATCATTCTGCAAAAGGTGCTCCCTTGAGATATCATTGTTCAGAAGGGCGTTCCAATCAACCTTTTTCAAATAGGATTCGATCTCGTCCACGGTGTATCCCAGGGAATACATAGCCCCAACAACCGCGCCCATGCTCGTCCCGCTGATATAATCGATCTCCACTCCTGCCTCTTCAAGGGCTCTGAGTACACCCACATGGGCCATCCCCTTTGCGCCACCTCCACTCAAGGCAAGTCCGATCCTAGGCCTCTGAGCACAAAGTACCAGTTGAAAAAGGACCAGAAAAACAAAGATTGGCAGCCGGAAAGAAAGGGTTCTCATGGGTCAGAAAAATACGATAAAATCGCCTTCGCCTTGGCTGGCCCGACGACTTCTTCCAACTGTTCCTTGGTAGCCTTTCTTACACCAGAAACCGATCGGAAAACTTTCATCAGATCTTTGATTGTTGCGGGGCCAACACCAGAAATTCCTTCCAGCGAGCTCTTCAGGCTACCTTTGCTCCGGCGATTTCGGTGGTGAGTGATCCCGAATCGATGTGCTTCATTTCGGGCATGCTGGATCACCTTAAGGGTCTCCGATCTCTTATCCAGATAAAGAGGCACTGGGTCCTCGGGAAAATAGATCTCCTCCAGGCGTTTTGCGATCCCAATGATGGTCACCTTTCCTCGCAATCCAAGTATTTCAAGGCTTTTGGTAGCAGCACTCAACTGTCCTTTTCCACCGTCGATCACGATCAGTTGAGGTAGCTCCTCCCCTTCATTGATCATCCTACTGTAACGACGATGGATGACCTCTTCCATACTGGCAAAATCATTCGGACCCTCAACGGTCTTTATATTGAAATGCCGGTATTCCTTCTTGCTCGGTTTTCCATCCCGAAAAACCACACAGGCAGAGACAGGATGAGTTCCCTGGATATTCGAATTATCAAAACATTCCAAATGCCTCGGTTCCATTGGCATGCGAAGATCCTCCTTCATCTGTTTCATGAGGCGATTCACGTGACGGTCCGGATCCACGATCTGGATGTTCTTCAATCGCTCGGCCCGATAATATCTTGCATTTCGGATGGAAAGCTCCACCAATCTTAATTTATCTCCTCGCTGGGGTCTATGGACCTGAGCATCGGGTAATTCGAGATCCACCTCATGGCTAACATAAACCTCACGAGAACGTGAATCGAAAAGCTTGCGAAGTTCAGGGATGGCCACTTCCAACAATTCGGATTCCGGTTCTTCCAATTTCCGTTTGATCTCCACAGTATGGGCCATCACGACAGCGCCCTCTACGATCTTTAGGTAATTCACGTATCCATACTCGGCATCCAAAATCGCTGAAAAGACATCCACATTGCTGATGGTGGGATTGACCACCGTGGACTTGGCCTGATACCGCTCCAGCAACTCCAATCTCTCTTTGGCCTTTTGAGCCAATTCAAAATGGAGATCTGCGGCATGCTTCTGCATCTGCTCCTTCAGGATCTTCTTGACGCCATTGATATTCCCTTTGATGATGTTTCGGGCGGCTTCCACATCCTGATCATAATCCTCCTCCGATTGAAATCCCTCGCAAGGACCCTTACAATTGTGGATATGGTACTCGAGGCAGACCTTGTACTTTCCCTCTTCGATGCTCTTTTGATCGAGGCTCAGATTGCAAGTTCTCAGCGTGTATAATTGTCGGATCAGGTCGAGAACGGTCTTCATTACCCGCACAGAGGCGTAGGGTCCATAGTACTCCGATCCGTCCTTTTGGGGGTTCCTGGTGGGAAAGATCCGGGGAAACCGTTCTTTCTTGATGCAGATCCAAGGGTAGGTCTTATCATCCTTAAGCATGACATTGTACCGGGGTTGGAGTTCCTTGATCATGCTATTCTCGAGAAGAAGGGCATCGATCTCCGTCTCGGTGACAATGACCCTTATATCCGCGATCTTCTTTACAAAAACATGGGTTCGGGCGCTGTCGTGTCGTTTCGTGAAATAGGAGGAGACCCTTTTTTTGAGATCCTTGGCCTTGCCTACATAGAGAACCTTTCCGTTCTTGTCAATATGTTGATATACCCCAGGCTTTTGAGGTAAGGTTTTTAAGATATTTCTGATATTTTCCGAAATCATTTCGTCAAAGGTAAACCACCATGTCGGAAAGTAATTCAACTCCCATGATGGAAGTATGTTGCGCGATCATCATTCAAGGTGACTTCGTCCTGCTCGCTCAGCGGCTTCCTGGAGCCGATCAAGAGCTAATGTGGGAGTTTCCGGGAGGCAAGGTCGAAGATGGTGAAAGTCTAACGATCGCGCTTAAACGAGAAATTAAAGAGGAATTGGATGCAGAAATCGAAATAAACGGTCAGATACCTCCTACTTTCCATCAATACCCCGAAAAAACGATTCGGCTTTGGCCCTTCATCTGTAGTTTGCAATCCGAATATCATCCCAGGGATGTTCACTCCCTCAGGTGGTGGCCCATCGGCCCGAAAGCCCCAGAGGAACTAGCCCCAGCCGACATAGAAGTTTGGAACGATTTTATTAAATGGTACTATGAGAATCCACCGGCTAAGGGTTAGCGTCAAGCATCTTGGGAAACAAATGGAATTTTACGGGAACACACTTGGGATGACCATCAAGGTTCAACCTGGTGGTTTTGAGGTACTTGCAGGAGAGACCCTGCTACAGTTCACCACCGAGGTTCCTTTTTCCAATCCGTATCACATTGCCTTCAACATCCCATTTGACAAGGTCCCTGATGGCTTTGATTGGCTGAACGAACGAACTCCCATACTAAAAGGGCCCAATGGCCTGTCCATTCAGGAGTTCAGCAGCTGGAAAGCCCGAGCCTTCTACTTTTATGATGCGGATGGAAACATCCTTGAGTTCATTGGCCGTGAAAGGATCCAAGCTCCAGAAAAACCATTTGGTCCAGATAGTATCCTATCCGTGAGCGAGATCGGCCTTCCGGCGGATGACCCACAAAGTCTTTTTAAGGTCGGTTTCGAGGATATCGGTATGCAACAATTCGATTGTGGCAATTTCGAGTTCTGCGCCCTTGGAAATGACGAAGGCTTGTTCATCATGGTTCGAAACCGAGACAAACATTGGTTCCCAACGGACGAGATCGCGTCCGAGGTATGGTTTGATACGACATTTGAACACGAAAGGAAGAAGTATTACCTGGAGGTCGAGGGCGGCCACGCCAAACTTCTCCTCCCTCTGCCCATGGAAATGGTTTAAAGGATCGGGGCGAGCAACCTTGCCCCTGATTCCAACAAACGAAGTGGGATCGACCTCTTATCCCATCTCGAAAGGTCGACCTCAATGGCATCTTCCAGATCCTCTTCAAATTGTTTGCGCATTTCATTGGCAAACCCCGGATCATAAACAAGGGCTGTGATCTCAAAATTGATATCAAAGCTTCGATAATCCATGTTGGCCGTGCCGATCATTCCCAGCATATCGTCTACCACCATGGTCTTGGCATGGAAAAAACCCTTGGTATAAAGGAACACCCTCACACCTGCCTGAAGCAGTCGCTTTACGTAACTCATACTCGCCGCCTGTACCAACCGGGAATCCGATTCTCTTGGGATCAGGATCCGAACATCAAGCCCACTCAAGGCAGCCGTGGTTAGTGCGGTAATGATCTGCTCATTCGGAATGAGGTAGGGAGTCCCAATATATACGTAATCATCCGCGGTGGTGATGGCCATGAAGTAAGCGTGCATCAAGCTGGCCCAATCTGAATCTGGCCCGCTGGCAGCGATCTGCATCAGCTTATAAGAATCTACTTCGATATGTTTGGGAAAATAGGGCTCGCTCGTATCGATCGAGCTTCCTGTAACGAAATTCCAGGTGAGCTTGAAATTGATCTGAAGGCTCTTTACCGCCTCGCCATGGATCCTCAAATGAGTATCTCTCCAATAAACCCCCTTGCTATACTCATCATTCCTATACCGATCCGAGATATTGATCCCACCGACATATCCGATCTTTCCGTCAATGACCACGATCTTACGGTGATTCCTATAGTTGGCCCGACTTGTGAAACTCGGAAAGATCACCGGCATAAAGGGATAAACGACGACACCAGCCTCTTTCAATTTTTGAATACTTGAAGACCTCAATGCCTGGCTTCCAACATAATCATATACGAATCGCACCTCAACCCCCTCTTTGGCTCGCTTTGCAAGAAGGTCAATGACCTCATTCCCGGTATGATCATCTTCGAAGATGTAGAACTCAAAATGTATATGATGATGAGCTTCTCGAATATCCTCCATCAATCGAGGAAAGAAGACCTCTCCATTCCGGAGGATCTCAACCTCGTTCTGGAGGGTCATGACGGCACGATCATCTCTGATCAGCATTTTGGCGATCTTCACCTTATCTTGTAAATAGGTTCGCGCCATGCTTTCCGACCGTTCAAAACTCATCACCAACTCATCCATCCATGAGGCGATCAGCTTATCATCGGTGAGGGCTTTTCGGGAGAATATCTTCCTCTTTCTGAAATCCTGACCAAAAAAGATAAAAACAATGATCCCTATCCCGGGTAACAGGATGAGAACGAGAAGATAGGCTATGGTCTTAGGGGGATTTCGGTTCTCCAGAAGGATGGAAACAGAAATGGCCAGAATAAAAACATAATAAAGGACCGCCAGTGCGGGAACCAACCATTCGCCCATGCAGAAAGAGTTTCACATAAAGGTAGCAATCTCTTCCAGCTTCTTGCGATGAAGATCGGGAACCGTCGCATCCGAAGCTGGGAATCCTACAGGAAGCAGAAGAAAGGGTTTTTCATTTTCAGGACGCTCAAGGATCTCTGAAAGGAAGTTCATAGGACTGGGGGTATGGGTCAGGGTCACCAATCCGACTGAATGGATGGCTGAGATCAACATCCCACTTGCAATGCCGACACTTTCCTGGACATAATAGTTTTTCCGACGTCCTTCAGGGTGGTCATCATAGACCTTCTTGAAAACGATGATCAACCATGGTGCGATCTCTAGGAAGGGTTTTCTCCAATCGGTGCCAAGCGGGGCCAGATCCCTTAACCACTCTTCCGTTGCTCTCTCTTTGTAAAAAGCCCGTTCTTCCATCTCCGCGGCTTCTCGAATCTGCCTTTTCACCTCAGGATCTGAAACGGCCACAAAATGCCAGGGTTGCTTATGTGCGCCGGAGGGGGCGGTTCCCGCCGTCATGATCAAGGATCCTATCACTTCTTTGCCAACAGGTCGGTCAGAGAAGAACCGAACACTACGCCGTTGGTCCATCTGCTGGTAATGATGCCTGGCTCGAGATAGCAATTCCAGGTCATCCACATCGGGCCGATGATATGGAATATGAGGGAACTCAGTACTCATGATGCGTTGATTAATAGGTCTCTCAGGGCTTGCGCCGGATGAAGGGCAGAACGTTGAACCCCTTCTTTGATCTGGTGTCGGCAGGAGGTTCCGGAGGCAATGACAATCGTATTGCCGGAAGTTTCTCGAAGGGTGGGAAAAAGCACGAGTTCACCGATCTT
>JAJLJK010000258.1:0-2114 GCA_033844885.1 Bacteroidota bacterium
GACTATGTGAATCTTATTTTCGGAGTGTCTTTCAGCGACGAATGGTTCCAAAAGTTCAAGTACAGATAAACACCATATATAAACATCGCGACAATGAAACGTTTGCTGATCGTAATGGCCATGTTGATGGCAACCACCGGGTTAAAGGCCCAAAAGTGGGGAGAGACCCCGGCAGATAGTATCAAATGCTGGGAGAACTACAACAACTTTGGCTCCCTCTATAACTCTAAGTCCTACGCGGATGCTTATGAATACTGGTATCAGGTATACGCCAATTGTCCCGGTGCCAGCAGCTATATCTACATTGCTGGTCCCAAGATCGTCGAATCCAAGATCGAGATCGAAAAGGATCCTGCCAAGAAGGAAAAGTTGATCGATCTGCTTCTCGAGCAGTACGATAAGCGCCTGGAGTACTTCCCAGATCCTAACAAGGAAGCTTATGTTCTAGGTCAAAAAGCTCTGGACATGGTGAAGTATCGGGAGGACAGTATTGAAAAAGCCTATTACATCTATCGCAAGGCGATCAAACTGGATCCAAGTAATCTTGGTCCTGCTGTGATCAATGGCTTCTTCCTTAGTGCTGTGAAGATGTTCAATGACAAGAAGATCGACACCGAGGAGTTCTTCGAGGTCTATAACCAGGCCAGTGAAGCGATCGAGGTCAATAACAATCAATTGAACCGCGAGATCGCCGAACTTCAAGCCAAGAAGGACAGCGGGCAGATCTCTGCCAAGGAGGAACGCACCCTGGATCGTTCTGAAAGGATCCTGGATGGGTATAACCGTCTGAATGGCAATATCGAAAAGATGGTATCTCCTCTTCTTACCTGTGATGGTCTGGCCCGAATTTACAGCGAGGAGGCATTCGAGAAGAATAAGACCAATGCCACATGGTTGAAGCGCGCCTTGAAAATGCTGACCAAGCAACGTCAAAATGAAGAAGGAGAAATGGAAGACTGTACCAGCAATCCTATCTTCTATAAGGCTGCTGAGGCATTATTCGCTCTTGAACCAAGTGCAACTGCTGCCCGAAGCATGGGTAACATTGCCATCATCAAGAAAGAATACAAGAAAGCCATCGACTTCTACAGTCAGGCCGCTGATGAAGAACTTGACCCATTGGTGAAAGCCGAGGACCTTTTAAAGGTGGGTAGTGCCTACCTGGCCCAGGGCAATGCTGCACAGGCCAAGAACTATGCTTTGAAAGCCGCCAAGCTAAAAGGTGGTTGGGGTGATCCTTATCTCTTGATCGCTCAGGCCTATGCCACCGCAGAAGGAGATTGTGGAAGCAACGTGGTTGAGAATAAGGCCGTTTTCCTTGCTGCCATGGATAAGGCCCGCTATGCAGCGAGCATCGATCCGTCCGTTAGCAAGCGTGCCAACAAGTTGATCAACTACTACGAAGGTCGCCTTCCCGAGATCTCCGTTGCCTTCCAGCTTAACTACAAAGAAGGTGATAAATACACCATCGGTTGCTGGATCAATGAAACCGTTACCTTGCGGTTCAAGAAATAGTGATCAGCCAGAAAAAAATAGTCAACAAATATTGGGTTGCGGCGCTTTTTAGTGCCGCAACTTTTTTGTTTTCAGGATGCCAGAACAAGGTAGAAGAGGTCAAGAAGGTCACTCAGGTCTATTCGGGTCCGATGGAGATCCAAAGGGATATAGATTACACCTACTCTGATTCCGCCAAAGTTCAGCTTCGACTTCAGGCTCCCATGGCAGAGAACTACAGTCAGCTGGAGGAACCTATCCTTGAATTTCGAGAGGGCTTGCATGTCACTTTTTACGACAAGCAAGGAGAGCCAGAAAGCTACATTCGAAGCAATTATGCCATCCGAAGAGAAGCGGATGCTCTATGGGAGGCTAGGGGGGATGTCGAGGCCATGAACTACCAGAATGGGAAAAAGGTCAACACCGAACTGCTTTTTTGGAACGAGAACGAGGGTTTGATCTATTCGGATGAATTCGTCAAGGTCACCACTCCGGACAATGTGATCATGGGAGAAGGATTCGAAGCCGACCAGAATTTCAATTGGTATAATATCTTTAAAGTCACAGGAACCATATCTTTAAACGAAGAAAATGACTCGAGCGCTACGGATAATTGAGAT
>JAJLJK010000259.1:0-3953 GCA_033844885.1 Bacteroidota bacterium
CAAAGGTACTGATCGTGATCCTGATCGACCAAAATGACTGATTCAGAGATTCCGAGATCAGGGTGACCGGTGGAATGGAGGTTTTAGACGATCTGCTGGCCAAAATTCATTATCTTACTAGGGAACAAACACTTACCCATCATGAAAACAAGAATTTTACTCTTTTTCGCCCTCATTTGGGGTGGTTCCATCATGGCACAAGAGGTCGGAATTCGTTTTGGTGGTGTCAGTGGCGGAGGTGGCGCTGCGGTGGATCTTGTCTTTGGGAAAGGCCCCAACAGGATCCATGCGGATGTCGGATTCTTCAATGATGCCATTGGTGCCGATGTTCTATGGGATGTTCTATATCGCCCTCTCGGAAGTGAGGCGTTTTACTGGTACATTGGTGTTGGTCCCTCTGCCCTTATCGGGGATGACTTCTGGCTTGGGGTGGCTGGTGAGCTTGGTCTGGAATACCGATTTGTGGGGGTTCCCATTGTCCTTGGCCTTGATTGGCGTCCTACCTTTTGGATCATTGATGACACCTCATTTGGTCCAGACTCATTCGGCCTTAACGTCCGATGGAATTTTGGTGGATAGCTTTGTGAGGAATGAGGAATGAGGAATGAAAAATTAAGAATTAAGAATTAGAGATATGGGATCCTGAATTTCAAATGGTCATTCTTCAAACAAAAAAAACCGACCTTCAGAGAAGAGTCGGTTTTTTAAAGTGGAGAATACCGGATTCGAACCGGTGACCTCTTGCATGCCATGCAAGCGCTCTAGCCAACTGAGCTAATCCCCCATAAATCGGACGGCAAATATACAATTTTTTAAGATCGACAGATCAGATCTCTTCAAAATCGTTTTCCGAGACCCAGCCTTGCTTTCCGTCAGGTAATCGGACCTCCATCCAACCATCGTTAACCTCCAATATCCGAGCTTTGGTGCCCTCGTGAAGAATGAAAAGATCCGTCCTGGTTTCATCGGGCTCACTCTTAACATATGTGTTTCCGGAGACCACTACCCCCCAGTGTTGCTCAGAATCATAACGCTCCCTCCATGACCATCCCAGGAAGGTTAACAGGCCGACTCCCATGGTGATCACCGAAAGGACCAAGAAGTTTCCACGGGACCGTCCTGTCCAATAAAAGAACCACAAAAGGATCAACCCCAAGAAGGATGAAAACACAGAAATGATGAACAGGAGTGCAGGAGACAGGTTTCGATGCATCCAGGTCCTTACCCTGTCACCGAATGAGGGGGGAACCACGTCGAAATGATCCACCCGTTTGGATTCCAAAAGTTCCAGGTTGGTCCGTGCATCCTGCATTTTGGGATCCATCACAAGGGCCCGTTCAAGATTGAGAATACCATATCCCAACCTTCCGGACCGATAATAGGCATTCCCCAGGTTATAGAACAACTCGGCGGAAGCGTACCCCGAATCCTGTATGGTCCTATAATATTCTACCGCCTCTGAAAATTCTCCTTTTTGATAGGCCTCATTCGCCTTTGTGAACAGCGAATCGGGGTGGAAAGCAAAGAGCGGGGTCCATGTGAAAAGAAAAAAGATCACCAGTCGCTGTATCATGATAGGATCCGTTTTGTCAGTCGTTCCAATTCTTCGATATCCCTGTCCATATTCGCGGCCGAAACCGGTGCATACCGGTGCATAGATGCTCGCGATCGAATTTCCTTCAATATCCGATTCTCATCGTCCGAAAGAGATTGTATGTGCCAATCCTCTTCGCTGACCTCTGTAGCCGGCCTTCCTGATCCAAGGTGAAGCAGGTCATCACTTGCTCCAAGGATCTCAAGGTTGGCACTTTCCCTGTCATTGGATCGGAGGTGATTCTTCGCGGATCGCAAATGAATGCGAATTTGCTTGGCCAGCTCCTCATTCTTGCGAGGTTTCATGGCCGAGCGAATTCGTCCAATAAAACGGAACCATACGAGGATCACGAACCAACCGATCAGTAGAAGGATCATGATCCTTCGCGCGATCGGGCCATTCCAAAAGTCAGACTGACCCTTTTTCCATTCGACAGGCCCCGTGTGAATGAAAAGGATATCCTGATTGAGAAAATCCACGGAAGTCCCTGAATTTCCTTCACCCTGAGAAATACTGGCGGGTGCCTCTGCACCTGTGGTCACTTCAATGGTGAGCTCATCCGTGGTGAGTTGAACATACTTTTCCTCATCTGGATCGAAATAGCTGAATGTCATCGAAGGGATCTTGTATGTTCCCTTGTACCTTGGAACGATCACATATTCCACGGTCTTCCTTCCTTGCATTCCATTGAGGTTGACGCCCACGCTTGAACTTTCCTTGGGATCGTAGGCCTCGAGAGATGGGGGCAACTGGGGATCTGGAGGATCCTGTAACCTGATATTTCCACGGCCACTCAATTCGACCGTGAGTGTCACTGATTCATTGGCCTTGACTTCATTTCTCGATAGATCGGCCTTGAGTTGATAACTTCCAACAGCCCCCTCAAAACCGGCAGGTCGACCGGAAGTGGGAAGAGGAAGGACCTCGATCCTTGGACAGGCACTTTCGCTGACCTGGTCAACGGTTCGATATACCCGATTGCCAAACCAATCCACTTGATTGGTAGGTATCTGTGTGGACAATCGCATTCGAAGATCCCCTGGATCCTGCATTCCCGATTCTTGTGGAATGAGGACAAATTGACTGATGTCGATCGTATTGACCCTTTTACCATCGATGACCTCCTGAGTCTCCTTGTATTTCTTTTGTACGATATCCTCTTTCAGGAACCCCTTGAAATCAGGTTCCTCAATACTCTCGAATCGGCTGATCCCGGTCTGGGTCTGGATGACATATCTCCCAACAATAGGCTCCCCAACATAGGCCTTCCTTTTGTTGGTGAATACTTTGACTCCCGCCAACTGAGCCGCGATCGATCTCGGATCGTTTGGATCAGCCGGACGTTCCTTTTGATCCAATACCTGGACCTCAACGGTGTTGGAATTCACCCATTCGTCATCGAACCTTGCCCGGGCAGGACCAAGGGTAAAGGTTCCCTTCCTCCTCGGTCGCAACTGATACTGATACCTCTTCTCTATTCGAATATCCCCATTGATGATACTGGTTTGGGAATAGGTGGAAGGTGGCCCCAAAAGCTGAAAATGTTCCTGAAGGTCACGAGGTTCTTTGTATTCCTTGGCCTCGCCTTTCAGCGAAATGGTCAGAATGAGATCGTCATACAGTCCGATCTTTCCGGAGTTGACCGAAAGAACAATATCCTGGGCGCTAAGTCCCCCGACGAAAAACAGGAAAATCAAAAATAGAAGCAGGTGTTTCTTTTTCATCACCAATCCTTTTCCGTTGAATTCGTGGCGCCCTTCTTTTTCCTGTTTTCCACCTTATCTAGAGTTTTCGCCTCCATTTTTCCCAACATCTCAAGTAGCTTCTCAGCCTCGCGACGGTCTATGGTCCCATTCTTCATCTCTTCTCCAGCTTTTCCTGGTTTTGTTCCATCGGATGGGCTTTCATTCTGATCTTTCTGTTCTCCTTCCTTTTGATCGGAGTTTTCATTCTGATCCTTCTTTTCGCCATTCTCGTTGTTCTCCCCCTCGCTATTCTGATCCTGTGGGTCCTTTTGTTCTTGCTGATCTCCTTTCTGATCCTTCTGATCCTGCTTGTCCGAATCCTTTTGGCTTTGATCCTCGTTGTTCTGCTGATCTTGATTCTGTTGTTGCTCTTGGGAGTTGTTTTGCTGATCCTGTTTTTGTTGCTTTTGTTCATCTCGCAACATCTTCATGGCCTTGGCCAAATTATATCGGGTCTCCTCGTCTCCGGGATCCCTTCGGAGGGCATCCTTGTAGGCTTCGACGGCCTGCTGGAACTGTTTGAGTTTCATGTGGGCATTTCCGATGTTGTGGAGGGCTTTCGCCTGATCGGCAGGATCCGAAAAAGCCTCGAGACTCTTCCGGTAGGCCTCGAT
>JAJLJK010000260.1:0-1896 GCA_033844885.1 Bacteroidota bacterium
ATCTCCATACTATCCAAGAATGTATCGATCAATCCACGATCAATTCCATAGGTGTGGACCACCTCCTGGAAGCTGTTTAGAATTGGATTCAAGCTGATCCGATTTTGGAGGGCCAGGTAGGTATCCTCTCTGAATCGATCCAAGAGAAATTCTTTTGGATAATCATGAAAGGTGTCCACGATCTCATCGGCAAATCGGACAAAACCATAAATGGCATAAATGGGATCGTGAAATTTCTTATCAAGACCAAGGATCCCCAGAGTGAATGAAGTACTGTACTTCCTGGTGACCATACGGCTGGTTTGGATGGAGATCTTGTCAAACAGTGACTTCATGGGTAGATCGTTTATTGAATTCTCTTGTCACCTCCTTGGCGACAACGTGGCCTGAGATCAAACTAGGCGGAACACCAGGACCCGGAACGGTGAGCTGGCCCGTGTAGAAGAGATTATTCAGGTGCTTGTTCTTGAGAGAAGGTTTAAGGATGGCCGTCTGCATGAGCGTATTGGCCAAACCATAAGCATTCCCCTTGAAACTGTGATAGTCCCTGATGAAATCCCTATGAGCATAACTTCTCTTGTAGACCACGTGATCTCGGATATTCTGTCCGGTAAGCGACTCCAGGCGGTCCATGATCACATGGTAGTAGTGCTCCCTTTTTTCTTCATCATCCTCTAGACCCGGAGCCACGGGCATGAGAATGAAAATATTCTCACATCCTTCCGGTGCAACGGATGGATCCGTTTTACTAGGAGCTGAAACGTAAAAAAGAGGGTCGGATGGCCACGACGGAGATTCATAGATCTCCTGTGCGTGTTGCCCAAAATCCCTATCAAAGAATAAATTATGATGAAGGAGGTTTTCCAATCGTTTGTTGATCCCCAGATAGAAGATCAGACTGGAGGGCGCCATTTTCCTCTTATCCCAGTAGTTCTCAGAATAATTGCTCAACGATTCTGGTAGGAGATGTTTGTCCACGTGGTGGTAATCTGCCCCTGCAATGAACACGTCTGCCTCAAATAAGCCTACGGTTGTTTCAGCCCCAACCACCTCTTTTCCTTCGGTAAGTAGGGACTTGACCTCTGCATTGAAAACGAATCTCACCCCTTTTTCCTTCGCCAGGCTGACCATTCCTTTAACGATCTGATGCATTCCCCCTTGTGGATACCAGGTTCCCAATGCCATGTCAGCATAATTCATCAGCGTGTAGAGAGCAGGTGTATCAGCGGGGGTGGCTCCTAAAAAGAGTACAGGAAACTCCAAAAGCTGGATGAGTTCCGGATTCTTGAAATATTTTTTAACGTAGGATGAGACACTGCTCAGAAGGTGCATCTGCAAAAGTCCTTTCAATACCCGGACATCGGCAAATTCGGTGAGTGATCTTCCAGGCTTGTAAACGAGATCATTGATTCCGACCTGATACTTGTACTCGGCCTCCTTCAGGAACTCCCTTAACTTCTGCCCTGCTCCAGGTTCCCTTTCTTCGAATAGGGCTTCCAATGCCGACATGGTTGCCGGAAGATCCATGATATCATCCGATCCAAAGAAAACTCGATATGAAGGATCCAGACGATCTAAGTGATAGTAGTCTGATACCTTCTTCCCAAAATGAGCGAAATAGGATTCAAACACATCGGGCATCCAATACCATGACGGCCCCATGTCAAATACAAATCCTGAATCCTCAAACTTTCTGGCTCTTCCGCCCGGGGAGTCATTCTTTTCCAGTATGGTCACCTCAAAACCTGAATCAGCCAAATGGGTAGCCGCCGATAGACCGGAGAATCCCGAACCGATAACAATTGCTCGCTTCAATGAATGGGTCGATTAGAATCTGTAATCAGAAAGCTTTTCCATCATCTTCTTCCTCGCAAGGAAGATCCTGCTCTTCACGGT
>JAJLJK010000261.1:0-2178 GCA_033844885.1 Bacteroidota bacterium
TTTGCCGACAAGCTTGGGATCGGACGTCCGGTCCTATCCCATATCCTATCAGGTCGAAACAAGCCCAGTTTATCTGTGGTTGAAAAGATCCTGGAACAATTCCCAGATATCGACCCGATGTGGTTGATCACTGGTAATCCCTCCCCTACCCGATCTTCCGAGGATCCCAATTTAGAAGGGTTAGAGCAGACCAAAGACCGGGATTCATCCCTTCACTTAAAGCAAAATGAAGAATCCTCAAGATCAAAGGTGTCTGAAATCCAACCATCTGAAGAAGGATCTGAACGGATCATCATCTTCCATTCGAACGGCACCTATTCAGAATTCTTCCCAAAAAAAAGATCCGGCCAATGACCGGATCTCTTAATAAGTTTGAATCACCTATCAATTCTTCATCCATTTGATGAATTGGATTCCTTGCTCAGTACGGACCTCAAGGAAGTAAACTCCCGAGCGTAGATTGGAGATATCAATGGTTTGACGAGTACTTTCAGTTCGAAGGACTTCTTGACCTGAAATGTTCATTACTCTGAATTGCTCCACATTTAAACCCTCTCCATTCTCGATTTGCAGAATGTCATCTGCTGGAACGGGAAATACCTTAAAACCTAGGTCCTTTACGTTCTCGGAGATACCGATTCCACTTGCCACTGGAAGGGGAATGAAGGCCCCGCCGTTAGCAAGAATGGCAAAGAGTCCAAAGTCCGGACCATTGTTATTGTTCGCCGGGTTCAAGAAACCACTTGCGATGACCACAATACTCGAATCTGTCAGACCTAAAGTTGAAAGTGGTGCTCCATAGGTAATAATGGCACTATTGTCAGCAGATCTCTTCAATAGGAGCTCATAGTCTCCGGTAGGAAGGTTCAGTGCTTCAAAATCTGTGTACATGAGATCGGTGACCAATCCGGATACCGGAAGAGTGGTCTCGTCCACATCCACTTCTGGAGCATCGGTGGAACCGTGGTGAACAACTACATCAGTCTCACCCGAATTTAAAGCTCTTTCTGTGGCTCCGGCAAAGACCTCAAGATCGAACGCTGGGGCAGGGATGTAATTGGTGTTGTCTATGATCCCATCTGCCACGATCAAATAGGTCTCTCCTCCCATAAGGGTGTACGATTGCTTAAAAACCGCAGCGGAAGTATCTGATGCCCCAGGTCCTGTGATCGATACATCAAATGAAGTACCAGCGGGTAGATCAACGAAAGGCGTAGCTTCTTTGTAATTCAGGCCAGAAACGGCACGCGTGCTATTTACCCAAATATCGACGGAACTAGCCAAAGCATCCGCACAATTATGAATGATCTGAGCCCGGGCAGTGGAAATATTCTCCGTTGGCAAAGGGATCACATTTCCTGAAGCTGTCGATACAAAAAGTCCAAAAGCTGGGCCATTATTGTTCTGGGAAGGATCCAGATAACCACTGGCGAAGACCACCAAAGCAGAATCCCCCATTCCAAGAGTATTCAAGGGAGCAGAATATTGAACCACTGTGGATTCTCCCCATTGATCCCTAACCTGGATCGAATAATCCTGAGCAGGAACTGAAAGATATCCCGCAAAGGTCCCATAAGCAAGATCGTTCACCAGAGTTCCAGCGCCTTGTGCAACCTCGACAACATCCACCGTGGGTGCATCTGTGGAACCATGGAATACAAGAAGATCTGTATTACCCGATGTGGTAGATTGCTCACGGCCCATTGGCTCAATGTAGAGATCGAAAGGTTCGTTGGTCGAAAACCCGGTTCCGACATTACCTGACGCTACAATTACATAGGTTGAATTGGACATTAACGTAACGGTTGCGGTATAAACGGCTTGAGAAGTATCATTCAAGCCATCAGGGATCACACTCAGGGTCAATGGAACTCCTGCGGGAGCATCCACAAAGCCTGAGGAGGTTCGAAAAGTGAAGTTCTCAATAAATGGCGAGTTATTGACATAAACATCCACCACATTCGCTGCAGGGTCGGCAGAGTTGTGAATCGCCATAATTCTGGCAGTTTGTGCATCCATGAACCCGAAGGTCATGAGCAAGAATGCAAGGAGTAAAAGTTTGTTCTTCATGGTGTTATGGATTTTAGAAGATTCATATTGACAACTTTACTGGCTCGAACTAAGTTCGCACCACCGCTTCACTGCAAATCTTTTTTGAGCCTGCGTAAACATCTGTCG
>JAJLJK010000262.1:0-1165 GCA_033844885.1 Bacteroidota bacterium
CATTTGAGGGACTTGTAAGACACTTGTTGAAAGAGATCAATGGAGTGGAGGTTGGTGCCTTTCCAAGAATGAGTTATGATGAGGCCATGCGACGCTTCGGAAACGACAAGCCGGATATTCGCTTTGGGATGGAGTTCGTAGAACTCAACGAACTTGTCAAGGGCAAGGGTTTTCGGGTATTCGATGACGCTGAGCTTGTGGTTGGGATCTGTGTTCCCGGTGCCGCTGAGTATTCCAGAAAACAATTGGATGCCCTCACCGAATGGGTGAAACGACCACAGATCGGAATGTCAGGACTGATCTATTCAAAAGCCAACCCGGATGGATCCTTCAAATCATCAGTAGACAAGTTCTTTGATGAGGATCAGCAGTCCATTTGGGCCAATGCCTTTGATGCCAAGCCCGGTGATCTGATGCTGATCCTGGCAGGGGGTGCAACTCGCACCCGAAAGGCACTGAGCGAACTCAGACTTCACCTCGCAGAGGAAATGGGACTTCGTAAACCCAACGAATATGCACCACTTTGGGTGGTCGATTTTCCTCTTTTGGAATGGGATGAAGAGTCGGAACGATATTTTGCCATGCACCATCCCTTCACCTCTCCCAAACCCGAGGATATTGCCCTTCTGGAAACGGATCCCGGAAAGGTCCGGGCAAATGCCTATGACATGGTTCTCAATGGCAATGAGATCGGTGGAGGATCCATCAGGATCCATGATCGGGCCTTGCAAAGAAGGATGTTCGATATTCTGGGATTCACACCTGAGGAAGCGGAGAAGCAATTTGGCTTTTTGATGAATGCTTTCGAATTTGGTGCTCCCCCTCATGGAGGGATCGCCTTTGGATTGGATCGACTTGTGGCCCTTCTGGGTGGGGATGAGGTCATCCGCGACTACATCGCTTTCCCCAAGAACAATGCCGGAAGGGATGTTATGATCGATGCCCCCGCGACCATTTCTCCAGAACAACTGGAGGAATTGCACCTTGAAATTCGTCCGGAAGGATCTCCGGGCAAATAAAGAATCCATGTTAGACCGATTGGAGAACCTTTTGGGATCATTCCTCGTCTGGCGTGTCAAGTACATTCCACACAGGACCTTTATCATTTTCCTTTCGGTAGTGGTGGGCCTGATCTCTGGGCTTGGGGCAGTGACCTTGAAGAACT
>JAJLJK010000263.1:0-3328 GCA_033844885.1 Bacteroidota bacterium
AGAGTAAACAGCCCCACTGGGGTTACAAGGCGAGGAATATATAAGGAGCTTCGTTCGGTCTGAAAGGTTTTCTTTCAGCTGCTCGGGAGTCATCTTGAAACCTGTTTCCATAGTGGTTTCCACCACAATGGGAATTCCTCCGGCAAAGCGAACCTGTTCGAAATAAGACACCCAATAGGGGGCAGGAATGATCACCTCATCTCCTGGATTGATGAGCGAAAGGATCACATTGATCAGACTTTGCTTCGCTCCGGTGGAAACCAGGATCTGATTGGGTTGATAGGTGAGATCATTGTCCCGTTGAAGTTTAGTGACAATGGCCTCTCTGAGTTCCTGAAACCCCGCCACAGGTGGATAATGGGAATAATCCTCATCGATGGCCTTCTTGGCAGCCTCCTTGATGAAGTCGGGAGTGGCAAAATCCGGTTCACCAAGACTCAGGCTGATCACATCGATGCCCTTGGCTTTTAGTTCGCGGCTCTTTCGGCTCATCCCTATGGTTTGCGGTTCCTCGATCTGTAGGACCCGTTCACTGAGATAGGTCATGGGGTATCATTTGGTTAAATTCGTCGGGGTGGCCGCTTCAAATGAAAAGCCACACAGGCGCTCAAATTTAAAATAATTCGAGTGCCCACCCCTGACCGTCCGCCATGGAATATTTGATCGGACCGAATAAACCGAGCCATGAGAGCATCAATTTGACCTTTTCAGGGGATGGAAAGACAATTATTTCCTAGCTTTTTTGGATATTTAGCGCCCCTAAACACCAATTGATCAAAGCTCAATTCTGAAACTGCATGGATATCTTCCTCGAAATCCTGAAATATACCTTCCCATCACTCCTGATGCTTTTGTTGGCATATATCATGCTGAGCAATTTTATCGAGAATGAGGAAAACCGTCGTCGTTATTTCCTGAAAAGGGAAACTCAGAAATCCGCTCTTCCCGCTCGTCTCCAAGCTTATGAGCGATTGGTTTTACTTCTGGAGCGAATTACCCCAAGCAGTTTGATCGTGCGGCTTTCGAGTAAGGGGCTTACCGTAAAAGAATACCATTCGCTGATCCTCAAGGCGATTCGGAATGAGTTCGAGCACAATTTAAGTCAGCAGGTATACATTACCGATGAATCCTGGCAAATGGTGGTCACGGCAAAATCTGCCACTGTGAGTATCATCAACAATATCGCCGGGAAGATGAATCCGGATGATCCCGGATTCGAGTTGGGAAAAAAGATCTTGGAGCACGCCATTGAGCTGGGTCACTTCCCCACCAAAAGTGCCATTCATTTCCTCAAAGAAGAGCTACACCGAGAGATCTGAGTTGTCTCCCGTAAAGGAACTCATTAGGGAACGTGCTGCCTCGAATGGGCTGATCCGACCCTCGATCACTTCTTTTTTTACGGTAGGCCATTGTTTTGCCACTCTTGGATGCTGAAAGAAACTATCGTGAAGTAGTTCTCCAACACTTTCCCTAAGCCAGAATTCCGCCTGTTCCTTGCGATTCTCCTGAATGAAGCCTTTGATCTCTCCATGGCGGAAGAATTTTTCCACATCCATCCAGATATCCTCGATCCCTGTTTCTTCGAGGGATGAACACAACTCCACCGGAATGGTCCATTCTCGTGGGTCTTCCGGATAGAGCCTTAAAGCTCTCCGAACATCAGCAGAAGCCAAATTGGCCCTTTTGGCATTGTCTCCATCAGCTTTGTGAATGACGATCAGATCGGCCATTTCCATGATGCCTTTTTTGATCCCTTGAAGTTCATCACCGGCCCCTGGCAATAACAACAGCATGAACAGGTCGACCATGCTTTTAACGGTTGTCTCGCTCTGTCCGACCCCCACTGTTTCAATGATGATGGTGTCAAATCCAGCTGCCTCGCATAGAATAATGGCTTCTCGGGTTTTTCTGGCTACTCCTCCCAGGCTTCCTGCAGAGGGGCTGGGACGGATAAAAGCAAGTGGAGATTGGGAAAGGGCTTCCATCCGTGTCTTGTCTCCCAAGATACTACCATGAGAAACCTGACTGGAGGGGTCGACCGCAAGAACAGCCACTTTCCTATTTTGCTTCTGGATGAGGTATGAACCAAAGGTTTCGATGAAGGTGCTTTTCCCGACCCCTGGGACGCCTGTGATCCCGATCCGCTGGGACCTTCCGGAATGAGGTAAACACTCTCTGATCAGATCTGCTGCCAGATTGCGATCTTCAGCCCGAGTGGATTCTACAAGGGTGATGGCACGCGACAACATACCTGTGTCACCTTGCAGGATCCCCTTGACCATTTGAGACAGGGATAGGTCCATCTTCTTTTTCAGGATCTGACGAAGATGGGGATTCACTTCCTGTCGATGGCTGTCTGAAGAAAGGTCGTTCATGGATCAGCGCATGAGGTTTTCCATACCTGGTATATTGGGCATGCCCTCCTTTGCTGCGGCGCCGAGCTCGGCTTCCTGGATGTCATTCGCTTTTTTCAGGCCCTGATTCATGGCAATGACCATCAGATCAGAGATCTGTTCCAGGTCTCCTTCAAGGGAAGGGTCGATATAGATATCCTTGACCTCTCGGTTAACGGACATGGTCACTTTGACCTTTTCCCCGTCTGCAGTTCCGGTCACATAAACCGAATCAAGCCGTTTTTTGGTCTCTTCTATCTTCTTTTGGGCTTCCTTTAGTTTGCCCATCATTCCCATAATATCTCCAAACATCGTCAGTGATTTTTCTTCATTTCTATCAGGATGTCGAGAATGTTTCCGGCCGCCTTCGGAATGATGGTTCCCGGGCCAAACACAGCAGCGACCCCCTTTTGGTAAAGGAAATCGTAATCCTGTTGAGGGATCACTCCTCCGACCACGACCAGGATGTCTTCACGGCCTAGTTTACAGAGTTCCTCGATCACTTGTGGAACCAGGGTTTTATGTCCGGCTGCCAGACTGGAAACCCCCAGAATATGGACATCATTTTCCACCGCCTGACGGGCAGCCTCTGCAGGTGTCTGAAACAAGGGACCAATGTCGACATCAAATCCAAGATCGGCAAAACTGGTGGCTACGACCTTGGCTCCCCGATCATGTCCGTCCTGTCCCATCTTTGCAACCATGATCCGGGGACGTCTACCTTCAAGATCTGCAAACTCGTCGGCCTTTTTTAAAGCGGAATGAAACGCTTCGTTATTTTTCATTTCTGAAGAATATACTCCGGCAATGGAACGAACCTCCGCCTTATATCGACCAAAGGCTTCCTCCATTGCATCGCTGATCTCTCCCAAGGTAGCACGTTTTCTAGCTGCATCCACTGCAAGGTCCAAAAGGTTCCCCTTCAGGTGGCCTTT
>JAJLJK010000264.1:0-7902 GCA_033844885.1 Bacteroidota bacterium
CTTCATGTCTCAGGGTATTGAGTTTGGAAGATGCAAAAAATGATCGAAGAATTCCAGTCCCAGGTTGAACTCCAAGGAATTACCGATTGGAAGGTATTTGGAATATCGAAACTCTTATTAAATTCCATCCTTCAACCCTTATATCAATGGTTCTGGACACCCTTATGCTGATCGCCCTGCTCACCCTGCCCCTTGTGGCTGGGGTCGGACTAGTGATCTTCATGGCCAAAGGGAAGGGGAAACCCGCGCCCACCCAGGACGAGATCCTAGAATTCAAGCAAAAAAGAGAACCCGGAGGGCCCCAGAGACCACTTGGCATCTCCGAGGAAGGGAAGTAGATCATTGCGGTAATGGGTCCGGTGGATCCAGGCCATGGTAATATCAAAGACAAATAGGAAAGCACCCTGCATCATAATGCTCTTTCCAAATCCACGAAGTTGCTCAGCCCGATTAACATCCCGCTTGCCTCGCTCGTTGAGATAGGCGCCCAATCCTATGTAGCCCAGATCCAATCCCGCATTGAACAAAAGGATCTTCTCCATCTTAAATTGCTCCTCCAGGGTTCCGGCCATGGAAAGGTTCATCTCCCCCTTTAGGGCCGAATAGTATCCAAATCCGGCAATAGCCAAATTGACCACATTCCATCCGGCATTCATTTGATGAAAGGCTCGGGTCTCTCCTTCGGTTCGAAAACTTTGGATCCCTCCGACCAGTATATTTCCCACGGCCCAGGTGCCCAGCACCAACATCCCTTTTTCGTTGATGTTGAGACGATCGCGATTGAATTCAGTGAGATCCTGGCTCAGGACCATATAACCGGACAACAAAAGGATCAGGAGAATGGGTCGACGAAGGTCCATAGAGTGTTGTTTCAGAGGTAACAAGCAGGTGGGAAATTCGTTCAGAACTCGGGAAAGATCTCATTCCATTTTCCAGTAAGGCCCGGCAGATCTCTTAGTTCACGCAGCCACATCAAGAAATTGGATCTCAGAACTTTGCGTGCGCCGAGGCTTTCAAGATGATTGTTGTGGACCTGACAGTCGATCAGGCGAAAGCCCTTTTCATCCAACCATTGGGCCATTCTAATGAAGCCCGCCTTGCTGGCATTGGATTCAAGGCTGAACATCGAATCTCCACAGAATACCTTCCCGATCGCCATTCCAAAAAGGCCTCCCACCAGATCTTTCCCGTGCCAAACCTCCACGCTATGCGCATATCCTTCTTCATGCAATTGCTGATAGGATTCGATCAATTCTTCGGAGATCCAAGTGCCCTTTTGCCCCTTTCGGGGGATGGACATGCAATGACGTAAGACCCTTTCAAATTCGGTATCGGCCGTGAAACGAAAGCGACGCTGGTTGAAGATCGGTCGCATGGAACGGGCGATCTTGACCTCTTCCGGTGGAAGGACCATCCGTGGGTCAGGACTCCACCACATGATAGGCTCGCCCGGCGTATACCATGGGAAGATACCCTGAGAGTAAGCCTCGAGAAGTCGATCTGGTCGAAGATCGCCGCCAATCGCCATGGGAAGGTCGCCGGGGGCGTTCTCTGCCTTCGGGAACCAATTCGAATCCTTTTTCAAGTGATAGATCCTCATTAGAACAGCATCAATCCTAAGAGAAAGATCAGGCTTCCCACCAGCATCATGATCAAGGTATAGGGAAGGATCTGTCGGGCCTTCAATCCGGTGATCCCCAGAAGGGGCAGTGCCCAGAATGGCTGTAGCATATTGGTGATCTGATCGCCATAGGCCATAGCCATGATCACCTTGTGAAGAGGGATGTTCAGTTGCCGGCAGGTCTCGACGATGATCGGCCCCTGTAAGCTCCATTGACCACCTCCGGAAGGAACAAAAATGTTGATGATCCCAGCGCTGAAAAAGGTGAAAATCGGGAAGGTGGTCGCGTTGGATGCCTGAGCAAATCCATCGGCGATCCATTCGACCAGACCGGCATTCTTCATCAGGCCCATGATCCCAAAATAAAGAGGAAACTGAATCAAGATCCCGGCTGCATCTCCAATGGCCTCATCCACTGCAGTGGTGAAATTGGCAATGTTCCTGTGGAAGGTCAGTCCGAGCCCCAACAGGGTTAAGTTGATGAAATTGGGGGTGATAAAGGACAGATCACCCTTTGGATTGCCCCAGGTCGCCTGGAAGAGACACCACCCAAGTACTATCATCCCGGATAATTTTCCAAACCAGACGCCATGATCCAACCATTCGGCACCGATCGGCCGATGATCTATATCCAATACCCGTTCTGACCCTACTTCAGGTACCGATGTTGGAAATTGCCTCCCCAGCACATAGAGAAGGATCGGCATGATCACGATCAGGAGGACGGATACAAAAAGGTTCATTGAACTAAAGACCGTTTCGTCCAAAGTGATGGAAGAGGGAAGGGAGGCGATGATCCCCGGGTCGCTGATCCCTTGCATTAGTGAGGCCAGGTGTCCTTCTTCAGCCACTTTGACCGGAGCGGATCCGGACAATCCACCATGCCAGACCATGAGGCCGATATAACCGGCAGCCCCTAACAACCCATAATTGATTGCGATACCCTTTCTGCTAGCCTGTTCGCCGATCTTTCGGGCAAAGATGGCACCGAAGATCAGTCCGAGTCCCCAATTGAAGAAAGCCACCAACATGGTCATCAATCCAACGATGGCTGCAGCACTCGAAGCGTCCTTGGCCATGGTGGAGGTAACGTCGATCAGCCGAGCCACAGGTCGGGTCAGAGCAAGGACATGACCCAGTACGAGCATCAGCATCATCTGGACCGCAAATACGAGAAGAGGAGGATCCCACATTCCGGATTCCCAGTATCCAAATGCCTGGATCAACGATAGTTGATCATTCAGACTGAAGGCCAAAACAAAGGTGATCAGCGTCAGAACCACTGCAATGGAGAAGGGGCTTGGCAAGGATCGCCTGAAGGTGTTCTCGAAGGACCGTGCAAAGGACATGTTCAAGAGTTTTGTGCAGACACTAAGAAACAAAAAGCCCCGCGTTTTGCGGGGCTCGAAAAGGATTCGTTATGTCCTAGAATGGAAGATCGTCCTCCTGATCGTCAAAATCGCTGGACGCGAACGAGGATTCGGGCGGGGTTGGCATTTCGGGAGCTTGGGAAGATGGGCCTTGCTCCGCCGGGCTATCTGCCTGTATGCGCCATCCCTGGATCGAATTGAAATATTTGGTCTCTCCCTGAGGGCTGGTCCACTCACGTCCGCGGATGTTGATCCCTACGGTCACTCGCTGTCCCTTTTGTACCCGATCGAGCTCATCGGTCTTATCCTGCACGAATTCAATGAGTACTTGTTGTGGGTATTGCTCCTCGGTTGTGAGGACCATTTCCCTCTTGCGGAAGGAGGGGGTGATATCCTTGGTTTCGAAGATCTCTTTTACGGTTCCGGTCAATTCCATTATTGCTTGTTCAATTTATCGGTTAACAGCGCTTTCCACGCTTTCATCACTTTTCCTTTTTCCAGTTGTTCCTTGGCATATTGATGCAGAAGTTCACGACGTTCCATTCCATCGTTGGTCTGGTTAAAGATTTCCTGGATCCTTGGATGATCGCTAAAGGCGATGACCTCTTCATCCGAGGGTAGTTTTTCGACATTTCCGAGCATTCCGAGGTCATTCCCTGTCAGAATGTAGCTTTCGCGGATGCGCTTGGGGATCTGATCCACACCGATGCCCAAGGTACGCAATGGTTTCTCTACCTCAAAAAGGGCATCGCCGCTGGCACGCACATACCAGTTCTTACCGAGGCGACCCACCAGGTCGATCTTTTGTTGGTCGATGGTGTTGTTCTCATCCAGGACACGTGGGTCAATATGCATCTTAACCACCTCACAGATGACCAGGTTACCTGCGCCACCTTCCTGTCCGGTCTCGATGATGTCCATCACCTTACACTCCATCTGTACGGGTGATTCCTTTACCCTGAAAGGTTTTATGGTTTCCGATCCGATGGGGGTCAGACCCGATTTGATGAATTCGTTGGTTCCTGTGGGATACTCCGTACTTGCCAGAGACACTTGCTGAACCATGGCGTAATTCACCACATTGATCACCACCTCTCGGGTGCGTTTGACATTCTCGAAGGTGTCCTTGGTGGTGTTGTCCCTCCCACGACGTGCCGGCGAAAAGATGGCAATGGGTGGATTGGCACCAAAGACATTGAAAAAGCTAAATGGGCTGAGGTTGGGTGCGCCTTCCTCATCCATGGTGGAAGCCAGGGCGATGGGACGCGGTCCAATGGCCCCAAGAAGGTATTGGTGTAGAACAGGGACCTCCAGTTCTTTGGGATCGATGGTCAACATGTGGGAACGAATTTTAGGGTCGACAAAGGTAACAAAAGCCAAAGGTGAATCGATGGATAGAGTTCCATTGAAGGATGTGAAAAAAAAGTATATTTGCACCCCTTCCGAGACGGAGGGGTCTACCTGCGGATGTGGTGAAATTGGTAGACACGCCAGACTTAGGATCTGGTGCCGAAAGGTGTGTGGGTTCGAGTCCCTCCATCCGCACGAAGAAAAGGCCGAAAGGCCTTTTTTTTGGTATATACTTCAAATAAGTCGGCCCTTGGCGGTACAGTAGAGAGGCCTTTCCATCTTTGAACCCTTCTTTTCTCTATCAGCCCTTTTGTATGCAAAAGGTTGAGCCTTTTAGTTTAGGAAAATCACTATTCTTGTGTAACCCAAATCGATTCATTGAGTTATGAAGAAAGTATACCTGGTAGCTTTAGTGTTATTGGTTTTCAGGTCCTATTCTCAAACCCATGTAGTTACCAACCTGTCCAACTCAGGAACAGGATCCTTGCGTGACAAGGTTGCTAGTGCCTCGGCAGGAGACACCATCACGTTCAGTCCCTCATTATTTACGAATGGTAGTGATACACTAAAACTCAACCAACCCATTATATTCACCAAGGGACCTTCTCTTCAGGGATGGATGAATGGAGGTGACACCTTAGTATTTAAGCGGACAGATTGTGACCCAGATCTTTATTTGGGACTAGGACTTGGTCAATGCGAACTCTAAAGGATGCGGAGGGGCGGTTTATGCCAAGAAAGTTGGATTAATTTCAATTAACAATGGAAAAGATGATTTTTTTGATATTGATTTTTGTGACAAACTCAATGATCTCTCAGACCAGATATTTTTTTTCACCAAAGGAAAACTCTAATAGTTCATTTCTTTTGATGGATAATGGAGGATATTATTTTCGAACCCAGCTTGGTCTTGATAAATATTCGGAAAAGGGTAATTACTATTTAAATAATGATTCTATCTTTTTTATTCCAGATAGCGTTAGTAGTTGTGTCTATTTCTTAGATAGAGAAGTTGGTTGGATTTTTAAAGTGAAATCGGAATTATGTGATTACCATTCAGATGTTTATTTTAAAATGGATTCAAGTAGTGAATATTTAACAAGTAATACCGATGAATGGTTGTTCTTTTCCAAAAATGAAAAGTCTAGGATTGAGGTTTTCATTTATGGTCATAGACCAATAATTTTAGATCTCAATAAGTTATCTGAAGGAAGATATGTGATAATTCTAAAGAAAGAGTCAAGAATGCTCCCTTCAATCGGGTATGGTCAAATGAAAGGGGATACTATTGAGATTGATATTTCTGGTTTGGGAAATGAAATTTTGATAATGACTAATAATTAATTGTCAAAAAATAAGTCATTTTGACACCTTTAATATCAGTTCCAAACATGTCATATTGCCCACTCTGGCCCGGGTATATTTCTACAAAAATGAATAGAACGTGATGGAAGAGTACAGGTAAACCGGGTGATGATATAATAAAGAACAGAGGATTTAGCCCCATAGCTATAGAAATGCGACTATCTCTTTCGATCCTGATCATCCCATTTTCGCTCGCATCCCATTCATAGGTCCATGTAGTTACCAACCTGTCCAACTCAGGTTCGGGATCCTTGCGTAAACATTTTGGTGGTAGATAACCCCAAGCAAATTGCTGGAGTTATTTCCAAAATAAGTATTTCCTTTAATGCTGGATGTAGTGCTGTTGAGGGTTATAGAAAACTGGAAAACAGGTGCTCGTATTGTCCCCGCAGTCCCAATTCAATACTAAAAAATATGGTAACTGTACAGGAGATTAGGTCCTCATTACAAATAGCACTTTTGGGTATGATTTATCCAAAGGTCAGGGCTATAGTTTTTTCATATTAGCGCCCAAGAAAAAGCTTTTGCCTTAGATATTATTTTGAAAGTGAACCATCAGAGGAGGATTTTGAAGTTGTTAATGAGGTTGTTACTGAGTTTATTTCAAATTTTAAATTCTCTGAATTTGAAATAATAAAAGGGGAATGTGAATATTCATCTCAACCTCTAGATATAATTGATCCGATGGATGGTTTTGTCTATGCAAGAAAAGAATAAGAAAGTTAGAATATTACCTCCGTACCATCCCCGTCCGGTTGCCTAAGGATTACAGCGACCGGTTGGGATTTAAGTTGTAAAACTTTTGAAAAGCAGGTGGTTGAGTGGTTGAATGGTTTTCACATGCGCAATACCTTCCAACCAACCACTGGTCCAACCAACCACTGGTCCAACCAACCACTGGTCCAACCAACCACTGGTCCAACCAACCACTGGTCCAACCAACCACTGGTCCAACCAACCACTGGCAACCAACCACAGTGTTCAAATAATTCAAGAAGTGGTTGCCTTTCTTTTTCTCGGGAGAGAAAATTGATGAAGATCATATTTTACTATAGAGGGTAGTTAGTATCTTAAGGCTCCAACTAACTGCCATAGTAACATGGATCTTTCCTTTCTAAAAGTCACTCAACCTTCAGAGGAAACCTTCAAAGTGATCGCTGAAAAGTTGTTTTTCGATTGCGCATTAGAGGTTAATGGATCGAAACGATGGGTTTTTACCGAACTTGAATTTTACTATTCCAGAAACGACCATAAGGATCCATTTGTCCATACTGATAAGGTTCAAACCCAATTTGCAAAGTGGTATTTTCATGGATCTGGGTTGGATTTAACCATCGGATCATCAGCCGAGAATGATTCTGAACCAGTTTATGGTGGAATTCTCATTCGAGGGATTCGACAAGTTTTCGGGAGTAAAATTTTCATTAGTGGTCCCCTAAATTCTCTCAAAGAAATATTTAGTGCGATGGATTCGGTGGATAAACCTAACTCAATCTGTCTGGTCCAGAGTGAGGAAGGAAAAAGATTGTCGAATGAGACATCTAAAGCTGCTTCGAGAGGTATAAGAATTCTGGCTTCTGCAAGAGTTGGCTTGAATGAAAACAAAGAGAGGTCGAAGGAGAATGAAGAGAAAGAGGGCGTTGCATTCTTTAAGAGGAATTATAGGTTCCTTTCCCATTTAGAAGGAGGACATCCTTTTCAGGAGAAGGAAAAAGTGGCAAAAAGGAATCGAACCCTATTTGAGAATGACCCTGATCTTGCTAAAGAAGTATTTGGGTATAGGATCAAATTCTGATGAGTCATTCAATCTACATCTCCGGCTTGCTGAAAGATCGATTCCCTAAAGTCTATTCAGACCTTCTTTCGGCATTTAAGGCTGTAGGTGTGCAAGGTTTAGAGCTATCGAATACTCGGGATATCTGGTGCAGGGATTATATGCCGATATGTTCTGCTAATTTGGATTGGGTGCAGTTCGAGTTTGATCCGAAATATCTGAAGGAGAAAAAATATCTGAGCTTAAAGACGGATCCAATCTACGTGTTAAAGGAATTGGATCTTGAGCACCGACGTTCCTCCATCAAATTGGAAGGAGGAAATTTTGTTTGCTACGGAACTCATGGGGTAATGACGGAACGAGTATTTGAAGAGAATCCAACTTTTTCAAAATCCCAATTGATAGCAAAGATCCAGGAGGAA
>JAJLJK010000265.1:0-13130 GCA_033844885.1 Bacteroidota bacterium
AGGGCTTCGATCACTCCGGCAACGGTATTCTGATGTATTCGGGGTTGTTCCATATCGAAAAGCCCCGCCGAAGCGGGGCTGGTTTAGTCCATTATATCGCCGGAAATCTATCCGGATCGAATTCATTCATGATCGCGTAAACCTTTTCTACCACATCGTCCACACTGGGTTTGCTGAAGTAGTCTCCATCCGAACCATAGGCAGGTCGATGAGCTCTAGCAGTGAGTGTCGAAGGGTCACTGTCTAGATAACGATATCCACCTTGTTCCTCCAAGACCTTTTGCATCATGAATGCAGAGGCTCCGCCGGGAACATCCTCATCCAGAAACAGGACGCGGTTGGTCTTCTTCAAGCTTTCCACAATTTGATGATCGAGGTCGAATGGGAGAAGCGTCTGTACATCGACAATCTCAACTTCAATTCCCATTCCTGAGAGTTCATCAGCAGCCTCCTGAGCGATCCGACAAGAAGAACCGTAGGTCACAAGAGTAATATGTCTACCCTCGCGGATCACTTCTGGTTTTCCGAGCGGAACCTTGAATTCACCCAGGTTGGTCGGGAGATTTTCCTTTAATCTGTATCCATTCAAACATTCAACGATCAGGGCGGCATCATCACTCTCCAAAAGGGTATTGTACATACCGGCAGCCTGGGTCATGTTTCGAGGAACGCAGACATAGATGCCTCGGATCGCATTGAGGATCGCCCCCATGGGAGAACCTGAATGCCAGATCCCTTCTAATCGGTGTCCTCTGGTTCGGACGATCACCGGTGCCTTTTGGCGACCCTTGGAGCGATATCGCACAGTGGCAAGATCATCACTCATGATCTGAAGAGCATACAACAGGTAATCGAGATACTGGATCTCGGCAATGGGCCGCAGACCGCGCATGGCCATTCCTATTCCCTGGCCAAGTATGGTTGCTTCTCGGATCCCGGTGTCAGAAACTCGTACCTCACCAAATTTTTCCTGCAGGCCTTCGAGGCCCTGGTTGACATCGCCGATCTTACCACTGTCCTCACCAAAGATGAGAGCCTCGGGGTATTTGGTCAGGATCGCATCGAAGTTGTCACGAAGAACGATCCGTGCATCCACGGGCTTCTCTTCCTTGTATTCGGCCGCCACAGGGGCCACCTTGAGCGCTGACCATTCGGTTTCACTGTAGAGATGAGACGAATATCGATCATGGTTGATGATCCCCTGGCTCTCCATCCAGTTGATCAGTTTTGTCCTTGCTTCCGAAGATTCGGAACGGGTCATTCGGATCGCCTTACGGGCATGATGATGGATATCCTTACGGATGGGATCCATGGTATTTTGCAGGCTATTAGCAAGAGCCTTGACCTCTTCGGATCGGCTGGAGGAGGAAGCCAGATCATTGATCAGGCTAACCACTTCGTTGAGTTCCTCCTTAATGGGGCTAATGAAATCCTTCCAGGCGGCAGATTTTTCCTCCCTGACGAATTTTTTTGCAGAACGTTCGATCTCTTCGAGTTCCTCTTCGTTCGAATAAGAATTATCGAGGATCCACTCTTTCATTTTTTTGATACAGTCAAAATCCGCTTCCCACTTCAATCGACGTTCGTTCTTGTAGCGCTCATGGGATCCCGATGTTGAGTGCCCCTGGGGTTGGGTCATCTCGCGGACGTGAATGAGAACCGGAACATGCTCTTCACGAGCGATCTTTGCTGCTTTTTCATAGGCCGCGACCAAACCGGCATAATCCCATCCCTTTACGGTGATGATCTCATACCCGGCATTCTTTTCGTCGCGCTGAAATCCCTTTAGGATCTCACTGATATTCTCCTTGGTGGTCTGATGTCGACTGTGAACAGAGATCCCGTAATCATCATCCCAAACACTCATGACCATGGGAACCTGCAATACACCTGCTGCATTGATGGTTTCAAAGAAAAGTCCCTCTGAGGTAGATGCATTTCCGATGGTTCCCCAGGCGATCTCGTTTCCGTTCCGACTGAACTGCGTCCGATCTTTCAGGTCGGGGAGTGAGCGGTACACTTTGGAAGCTTGGGCCAGACCAAGAAGCCGGGGCATTTGACCAGCTGTAGGCGAGATATCTGCAGAACTGTTCTTTTGATCGGTGAGGGATCTCCAACTTCCATCCGGATTCAAGCTCTGTGTGGCGAAGTGGCCATTCATTTGCCTTCCGGCGGATGCGGGCTCATGATCGTGATCTGTATCCGCGTAGAGAGAAGCAAAGAACTTCCGTACATCCAATTCGCCGATGGCCATCATGAAGGTCTGGTCCCGATAATACCCGCTGCGGAAATCACCATTTCGGAAAGCCTTTGCCCAGGCGATCTGGGCCACTTCCTTTCCATCGCCGAAGATCCCGAACTTGGCCTTTCCGGTCAACACTTCTCGACGCCCCAGCAAGCTGGTTTCGCGTGAAATGACCGCCAATTTGAAATCCTCCAAAACGGTTGCTTTGAATTCCTCAAAGGTGAGTTCCTTACTGGTATCTACTTTTCCCATACGGTGTTTTTTCTCTTGAGTCGAATTAGACGGGTTGCAAAGATAAGAAACGAGGACCGGAGGACCGGAGGTTCTACATTCCAAATAGACGGAGGATCGGAAAAAAATGTTCAATTTCGGGGCGTGCTCTCACCACTGAAGATCATATCGGTTCATGTTCCCAAGACGGGAGGGGTTTCGTTTCGGTCCTACTTGAGACAAAGATTAGGGCATCATTTGCGTTATGTCTATGATGATTCCTCTCTCAGAAGGATCAATCTGGGACGGACACCACTTCTCCTTCCATGGCAAACGGCCATCCATGGACATTTTTTCCTTCACCCTGAATTTCTTAAGGCCCACCCGAAGGCCCGGGTGATCACATGGTTGAGGGATCCGGTGGAAAGGACCATCTCGCATTACTATTACTGGAAGAATTACGATCTGGGTCGCGAAAGCTACTTTGCCAAATTCAAGGAAAAGGACCCGTCATTATTGGAATTCGTTACCGATCCCGACTTCGCTTATGTTCTGGACACTTACCAGTTCCACTTTCGATTGGTCAAGCCCGAACAGATTCATTTCATTGGTCGAACCGAGTATTTTGAAGAGGATCTGGCACGTATGGATCGCTTCTTATTTCCAGATGATCCGTTAACGATCTTGCCGGATGTAAAGGATAATGTCGGTGAGCGTCCAGAAGTGAGTGATGATCTTCGTTCCGAGATCCGTAAACATCTTCAGGATGAATATGAGATCTACCATCGCTTGTTAAACACCCACGGCCTTCTTTAAAAATACCCTCGTCTTATCCGCTGAAGGGCATCGTCGAGATTGATGTTCAGGACGAATCGGATCTGATCCACTGAAAATACCTCCAATCCGCCTTTGGAGTTGTTATCGAACATGGGAAAATAGACCTCAAAGAACTCGGGGATCGCGATCAAGGAGAAACCTGTAGCAATGTTTCCTCGGGTCCCTCCGTCATCATAGAAGCTTATGTCCCCGTAGACACCGAGATGACGGAAGATCACAAAATCCAGATTCATCGAGACCATGTAATTCAGGGCGAATTCGTTGGTATATCCCCGCATCCCACCATCCACGGCAAAGACCTGTTGACTCCATATACCCGATAGGTCACTCCTTCCAATGTAATACAGGTCAAAGAGGTAATCGGTAGGCCTCTGGGTGGCAAAGTTGAAATAATTGTCCTCGAGACCATTGCGATACAGCATGGTTCCGGCAAACAGGCGATACCTCAGGTAATGGAAATAGTTGATCCGAACTCGTTGTTGTCGGGATAGACTGATCTTTCCGAATTCCTGCGAGAATTGAATATCAGCCTGAAAGAGGTATGGAAATCGTGCATCTCCGCGCTCCTGTTCGTATCGGATATCAAAGACCTGATAATTGAAGGCAGACGGTTGAAAGGAAGGATTGGCATCACTGATAGGGCCGTTTGGGATCTCTTTATCCACATTCACCATCCTAACGGTCAAACTTCGATACAACTGAGAGCGAGGGGAGGGTTTGCGGAAGTAAAAATTGACCGCAGGACTCCATCTGAAAAAGGCCAGATCCTGATCGTAATGAAAATACCTCGCATAGACCCCATAGCTGATCCTACGGAATGGAGAGGCAGAGGGCAGGTGGTTATACTTCAGACTGGCTAACCCAGTAAGTTGCCCGGTTCCGGTACTGAAGTCGGGTGCGATCCGATACTCCCATTTTTTAGGAACAACTGTACGATTATAGAATTGGACACCGATCAGAACCTTATCGTAGGCATTGAATTTCAAGCTTGGGAGCCAAAAGATCTGTGTTCGATCGGGGTTTTCGAAACTTGTATAGAATTGAAGGCGGAAGGGTTTGAAACCGCTCAACCATCGGTCAGGATATCTTGAATTATTCCGGTAATTCAGCTCAGGAAAATTTCCGGGCGCATTGATCTCTACCTTGTCATACCGGTCGTGATGAAAGTTCTGGGTCTTCTTCTTCAAGTGACCGTCATATCGAACATCGATCACCTTTTTCCCATTTCTGAATCCAGTGATCAGATAGGGGGTGGCAAGGTCCCCTTGGTTCTTTACAGTTGCGGTATAGACCGTAGAACAATACTCTACATCTGTCAGGGAATAATCCACTTTTTTGTCGGTGGTGATCAATTCGCCATCCACCCATGACAGGTCCTGATTGGAATAATATCTCTGATGTCTCCAAAAATCCGAAGCACCTAGAGTAGTGTCCTGAAACCACCGATGGATCCCTCTTCGGAAATTAGCATCCTCCACCCAATCTCTTGCAAACCGGAAGACCTGAACGGATTTCCCACGATAAGCCGAGCGATAACCCAATTGTGAATGGAGCGGTGCTTCCAATGAAAGTTCCTCATCCAGATTCTCTCTGGCCAGAAAGAGATAGAAATATTGGTTGAGATAATAGGGGGGATATTGTTCCAGATCGAAGAATTTCGAGACCAATGAATTGGCAAAGGGCCCGAGTAGCCGTTGATCCGGATAATAGGTTTCCAGATAATGTTGAGCCAGATAACCTGAAAGACCTTCGATCATCCATGTTTCCGTTACTGGATCCCAACCTCGGTCACGCGTCAATTCACGGATATAGGCACGAACGATCTCTGCCTCTCTCTTCGCTGAATCAGAACTCACAGGTATTATCAAAGCATGGGTTCCTGTAAAGACCTCAGGATTTTGTGTGAATATGATGGGACGATCCCAATGAACCCCTTTGTCGTCTGAAAACAGCCCTTGTTCCTTTAAGAATCTCTCGATCCTATCAAAGGAAGGTAGAGCCGGGACAAGAGTGTCCTGACCATTTTCAACAAGGATCCGCGGAACACCTTCCAACATGGACCTGGCCTGGACGATCAGGTCGTCATTTCCCGTCCGGTCCTCGATCAAAAGGGGAGTGCCTTCGTCCCATTGCCGGATCCACACCTTGTGGATTCCGCGGACATGTGGGATCTGCTGCCGCATGTGATTCATCACAAGGGGGAGGTCCGCCTTTTGGAGATGCCGAAGGGGAGGGTGAAACAGGTGAAAAAGGCGAATGGCCCCTTGAATCCTGCCGAAACCAGTAGGCATTTCCTCCGGGATGGGCAGATCCAACTGTATCCTTAATGTATCCCAGGTAGGTAAGGTGTGATAGATTCCCAAAACTTCATGGGATCCAGTGGAGAAAAGGAGAATCCCTTGGCTTCGATGGGCATCGATCACTTGGTGGATCGGAGTCTTGGGTAATGAATACCACTGCCTGGCATGCTGTTCCTCCAGCATTTGCTGAGCAAGGAACGAGTGTCGTGAAGCGTATCCGGCCAACCAAACCGGAAAGTACAGGGTGTCCTCGGAAGGGGGAATCAATAGCTCTTGATGGATCCTAATGGAATCACCATGCAACCATATCTCGGTAGTGGCCGAATAATCGGTCATATAGTGAACCTGTCCTTGCAGGTTCAGGGAAAGGGTCAGGAATAGGGCAAATATGAGGGTTTGGAACCTCAAATGCGTTTCATTTGTTGCTTGAGCATCTTGATCTGCTCATCCAAAAGTCCTTTTTCATCGAGTTTCTTGGCCTCAGTCAGAAGGATCTGCGCTTCGCGTTTCCTTCTTTTGGCCATAGCGATCCCGGCCAGACTAAGTTTTGCCATGGCACGATCATGTTTCATCCGAAGTCCGGTGTTGAGGGCTTTTTTCAGATAGGTCTCGGCCTTGCCAATGCCGGTTTGGCTTTCCAGGATCCCATTCAGGAAATAGTAATAGGCCAGGTTTCCTTTTGTGAGGGCATTCTCAGGGTCCTTGATTCCTGAAAGAACCGATTTTGCTTTGTCAAAATTGTTCTTTCGAAGATGCCAAAAGGCGAGGAGGATTCTTTCATTTCGAAAGTAGGTGAGGAGCACGATCCCCGCCAGGAGGATAAGCATGATCCCGTTCCCGATCTCTCCTTCAATGAATTGCCAAATGGAGAGTCCGGTGAGAATCGCCGTTAAACCGATTCTTATAGCTTTGTTCAACATGATCGAATGTGCATTTAGCCGGCAAATTTATCCATTACCAACCGAATGACAACGACCGTGGATGTGGATTCACTGATCTCTGAAGCTAGAAGTCTCCATTTAATGGATGGCTTGATGGACCATATGTTCGGATTACTTTCAGAGAACAAAAAGGAGAAGATTCCCAGGATCGCCCAAGAAAGGACGCGTTACCTGACCTTGATCACCGAGAATATTCGTGGTGAGCAGAACGCAAGTGCCATTCTACGTACCGCAGAGGGATTAGGGATACAGGATGTTCATCTCATAGAAAGCCAATATACGGCTGGCGTCAATCAAGAGATATCCAAAGGAACCCGAAGGTGGTTGGATGTTCACCGACACCCGATCTCAGGGCAGGAGGCAGCCATTTGGATCAAGCAGAGGGGCTATACTTTGGTTGCCACGGTGCCTGAGAATGAGGGCATTCCATTTGATCAGATCCCCATTGACCGTCCTATGGCTCTCTTGTTAGGAAATGAGCAAGAGGGGATCACCAAAGAGATCATTCCCATGGCCGATGTCAAGGTCACCATTCCCATGTTCGGGTTTGTGGAAAGCTTCAATGTTTCGGTCGCGGCCGGGATCATGGCTCAAGATCTGATCACCCGAATACGTAAAGAACTCCCACCAGAAAGATGGCGATTGACTTCCGATGAACGGAGGGACCTGATGCTGAAATGGGCGATTCGTTCTATTCGAAATGGCGATTCGATCGCAAATCATTGGATTCAAAAAAATCGTTGAATGAATTTTCAGACCACCATCATTCTCGCTCCGAGGAAAAGAGGAATCCATTTGATCACCAATGAGGTTGTGGAGCGACTTCCTGAATTACAGGGCCTTGGCTTATTGCACCTTTTTATTCAGAATACCAGTGCAGGAATATGCATCAATGAAAATGCAGACCCTTCGGTTCGCAGAGATATGTCATATTTTTTCGACAAAACCATTCCGGAGGATGACCCGGGTTATACCCATACGTTAGAGGGACCTGATGATATGCCCGCCCATATCAAGGCAGTGACCATGGGGTGTGAGATCACTCTTCCCATCCGCCAAGGCAGATTGGCCTTGGGAACATGGCAGGGGATCTATTTGGGGGAATTCAGGAATCGGGGAGGGGCGCGAAGGATGGTTGCCACGATTATGGACCTTGGGCAATGATTCTATGTTCTCCCAAAAAAGGGCACATTAATGCAGTTTATCGAAATAAAGGACCCTTTACCGAGTCTCGAAGTACATTTGAATTGTCAATAACACGACAGCGTTCTTAAATACATACTGAAACATTTCAAGCCAGTTTTCAGTTGAACTCTGTTCCCATACAAAGGATTCGTCCTTTGCTGAAACAAGATTAAGATTTGGGTTAATAACAGGTTCTTACCTTTAAGTGGCCTGGTGTTGAAAGGGGGTTTGTTTTTCTTTTTGCTGGGGTAAACTTTTTCAAATTTCTTTTCGACTGTCCAGGCCATTTTTTTTGACCAAACAAAAACAAACCCGGGTTCTCCCGGGTTTTTTATTTTCAATAAGAGCATTCAGCTTATGTTCTTTTGGTTCATCATTACCGGGATCATCGTGGGCTTTTTCGGAGGATTGTTCCTTCGAGGCCAAGGTTTCGGGATCATAGGCAACCTAGCGGTTGGCATAATTGGCGCGATGCTCTTCGGCTTCGTTTCCCTTGCCTTCTCTGATTTGGAGACCTTCCTTCACATCTGTATATCAGCTGTGGGTGCCTTGACACTTCTTTTAGTATCAGATTTCATCAAAAGTCGTTCAGACTGAGATCCAGACTCTCCTCAAAATTCTCGTTGAGGAAATAAAAATATCGTCCATCCTCGATCCTCCAGGATATGATACCCCAGCGGATCATCAATGCCATGATATCCTCCGCACGAGAAATGGGTAAACCCGCCATTCTCGCGAATTTACTGATGGTCACTTCTGGATTCGCCCGCAAGAAACCTAAGAGGTCCTTCTCCACTTCGTTCAGTGAGACCCCGTTCCTTTCCTTTTCTTCTTTAGGGATCCGCCACATTTTCACAAGGATTCGATTGGCAGGATAATTCTCATCCTCCCTTCGGTAATATGCCCTTCGAACCTCTCCTTCTTCCCGAACAAAATGGGGTCGATCTTTGGAGGGGTCCACCCAGATCTCCAAGACGAGTTTTCCCTGGAATTCATGCACCTTGTGATCAAAGGGGATAGGAGGTTCACAATAAAGATCCGATGCCCCTTCCACCATGTGGTATTCTTCATCAGGACGGCATCCTGTGATCCTTCCATTGTCCTTCACCCCGATCAACAATCGGCCTCCATCGGTATTGGCAAAGGCCGAAAGGGTACGGGCGATCTTCCTGGAATCGGTGATCTGATATTTAAAATCCTGCTGTTGATGCTCACCCTCTCGGATGAGTTCGGTGATAAGAGACATTATCCATTATTCTATGGTTTCCTCAACCACGCCACATTTGAGCATCTTGTCTCCAAAGTAGGGGTTGCGGACCTCTTTTTCGGTGCTCAACCAATAAGCTCCTTTGTTGTCAAACGCCATGGGGCAGAATTGTTTGTAAACCACTACTGCATTTTCCTCATTTTCTTTGATCTTCATGTAAACGACCTCGCTCAATCCCTCAAAGATCACTCTTGCGGACTCAACATCTTCAGCACCTTCGATGGCTTTGACATGAAAGACCAGATTGCTATCTGCTTCAGTTCCCAACCCTTCTGCCATGGCTATGGCCTCCTTATGGGTTCTTTCCAGATCGGTAGCAACGAGTGCATTCTTTATTCCCATGTATCCTTTCAAGATCGGATCGTTGATCTGAATTTCCTCGACCATTACCGTCTCTTCAATCTCTGAATTGGACGATTCTACGTCTCTTTGAGTGGAACTATCATTTCCACATGAGGTCATCCCCACGAGGATCAGAGCGATTCCCATGAAAGTCAAGATCTCCTTTTTCATTTTTTATCTGTTTGGTTTTTAATTACTTGAACTACGCTACCACAAGTCAGCATGGACTCACCAAAGTAGGGGTTTTTCACTTCCTCTTCAAAGCTGATCCACAGGGCTCCCTGATTCTTGTTGGCCATCGGACAATGCTGGATATATACGGATCTTCCGGGTCCACCCATCTTTTGGGCAGTGGAGATGATCACCTTAGATAGTTCGTAAAATGCGTTTCTTGCACTCTCCATGTTGGAGGCCAGAATGATGTCATCGACAGCTTCCGGAACATCCATTGTGGTCATAGGATCCTTCTCTTTCAGAGAAACCCATTCCTTGGCCTTAATTTGCGCCTCTGGCAGATCATCATCTACCAGGGCATTCTTAATGAGGATATACTGTTTCAGTGACCTTTCCCACTGATCCTTTGTCAGTTCTAAAGGATGAGATCCTTCGTGACTTTGTTCCAATCCTTCGTTTTGGTTCATCATACTCCTCTTCCCTGATAATTGGGCGGCAGCATCCACGGTGAAAACACCCTGTGTCACAATTTCCTCCCCGGGATCAAGGCCATCGAGAACCCGGATCCAATCGCCAGTGGTTTCCCCGATCTGGATCTCTCTCAGAGTAAATTGCGGCGACTCCGTTTCCGGTATTCGGACGTAGACCAGAGATCGTTCTCCGGTCCAAATGATGGAGGTTCTTGGGATCAACAACGCATCCCTGGACGCTGAGCCGGTTCGAATTGTACCCACAGCAAATTGATCAGGCAATAGCTTTCGATCCTGATTGGAGACCTCAACGCGAACTCTGGCAACTCGGGTCTTTGGATCCACAAAAGGATCTATGAAAGTGATAGGCCTTTGGAAGGTCTTTCCCGGAATTCCGTTTATGGTGAAAACGATGGTGTCACCTATCTCAATTCCGGAGAGTTGGTCTGAATACGCATCAAATTCGATCCAGACCTTTGAAAGGTCAGCTACCCTGAAAATGGGAGATCCAGGTTTCAAATGATCTCCGGTATTGACCATTCGCTCGAGAATGATCCCCTCAACATCGGCCGTCAGGGGAAAGGATTCTCGAACCACCTCTGAACGTTCGAGTTCGTCAATGATCGATCCGGGGATCTTCCAGTTTCGTAGCTTTTGTTTCGCTGCCTGATAGAGGGCTTTATTCTTCTCCTTCATCCGGGCTGCTTCCAGGAATTCCTTCTGGGCAGTGATCAATTCAGGAGAATAGATATCCGCGATATGTGATCCCTTCTTTAGGTAAGCTCCTGTGGTGGTGATGAAAAGGTTTTCGATCCTTCCCGGAACATGGCTTACCTGTGTGTAGATCCGGGATTCACTTGGAACCACTCGACCATTGAGTCGAATCTGCTCCATGGCACTGCCCGTGCCAACCTTATCAGTTTCAACATTTCCAACCGCCAACTCTCCTTCGGATAGGCTAATGACCATAGGATCGGAGCTTGATTCACTGGATTTTCTCAAAGGAATGAGATCCATACCACAGATCGGGCATTTTCCGGGTTCTGATTTTCGGATCTGTGGATGCATGCTACACGTCCATGTCGTGCCTTCCTGACTTGAATGGTCATGTCTCTCTTCGTGGGTTGGGCCAGAAGAATGGAAGATCAGGTACCCAAGGCCGAACCCTATGACCAATGCCAGGGTGATCCAAAGGATATTTCTAGGATTTTTCATCTTATTAGGTGTAAGATTAGACCAATGACGATAAAGGTCAGGAATGAATAGACGATCCATCGTTTGACCTTTGAATCCCCTCCCATGTCCATATCTGGCATACTATCGATCCTCTTTAAATAGAGTCTATGACCCCAGACAAGGACAGCCGAAACAAGGAGGAAAGAAAGATTCATCCAGAATGTATAATCGATCTTTACTCGGGTGACCTCCTCGATCTTGCGAATATGCTCCGGTACGATATCCAGCCATTCAAAACTGTAATTCATGATCAAGGCGGTCAAAACGATGCTGACATACATGATCCCTGCAATGAAGAATGCGACCTTGGTTCCGTAATACTTTCGATTCATATTGACCAGAGGAGGAACCATGAGGTCTGAATAGATGAATCCCAAAACCCCCGCAAATGCGACTCCTGAACCTGCCAGAACCGTTGCCAATGGAATGTTCCCCATGGACCCGATGAAGGTCATGGCAGCGACAAAGGGCGCAACAAGGGCATTTTCCAGGCGAACCAAAAAGGACTCCGGATCCGCAACACCTTGAAGAAAGATCCACTCCCAAACTTGATCTGGGACCAGAACAGAGACCAATCCGGCGATCGTGAATCCGATGGTGATATCCTCCCATGCCATTTTCCATTCGTGCACGAATTTCATTCCCGCCATTTGCCATCCCTTGATGGAGGAGATCCTTGACCGCCAATCAAAATCCTCTTCCTCGCCTTCCATTTTTTTGACATGCTCACGTGCTCTTTGTATCAGGGAATGGGGATGGAATAGACGGATAAGAAGGCTCGAGATCAGGATCAGCACCAAACCTCCGATGATCTCAGCCCAGACATATTGAGGACCAAGGAAAATGAAAATCAGGATCCCAAGTTCGATCACCAGATTGGTTGAGGCGAACATGAAGGCCACGGTGGCTACGAAACTGGCTCCTTTTGAGAATAAAGATCGTGCGGTGGCCAAGGCTGCAAATGAACAGGAGCTACTGATCGCACCAAAAAAAGTAGAGAGTCCCACACTTTGAAAACCCTTTCCACCCATGATCCGGGTCAGGTTCTTTTTTGGGACAAAAGCCTGTATGGCCCCGCTGACCCCGTATCCCAGAATGAATGCCCACAAGGATTTCCAAAAGAAACCAAAGGAAGTGTAGGCGATCTCTCCCCAAGCATCAAAAATCTCATTCATCTTCGATCGTACTTTGTGTGGAAAGGAATCTCCATTCAGCTTCGGCAATGTTCCACTGAACCAGGGCTTTGATCCAACCCTCACGATACCGTATCCACTGTTGTTCTATTCTCATAAGTTCCTCAAATGCAAGCTCTCCCGTAGAATATGAGTTCATTCCAAGGTTAAGGGCCACTTGGGCCTTTTCCATCAGTCCTTTGTATAGTGAAACTTCTCTGGAATAGACCTCTAGATTTGAAAGGATCTCGCTTTCGCGCGATCGCAAAATCCGAAGTGCATCTTCCTTTTTCCTCAGATTGAATTGAGCCATTTGCTGGGCTTCCGTTTCTCGACCTTCGTATTGCTTTCGCCAAAGGGGTAGGGAGAGGGAGAGCATTGGCATAATGGCATCTTTTCCATTGTCGGGGATATCCATATCCATCCTTTCTCCGATGACCACATAATCCAGTCCAATGGCGAAGCTAGGTGCTCCATCCTTTTTTGCCGCTCGCAATGCTTCGGCGGCGGCACGTGACTCAAGCTCCCATTTATTTACTTCAGGATGATTGCTTAGATCGATCGAGTCCTTAAAGGTGCTGGGTGATGGGGGAACCAATGAATCAAGAAGTATGGATGAGCCTTGATCCCGACCGATCAATAGATTGAAAGATTCCCTTAGGTTCCCTCCCCGGTCCTGCCAGTTTTCCCACTGGTTCTTTATTTCCTCTTTTTCCATCTGGATCCTGAGGACATCCAACATGGAGCCATC
>JAJLJK010000266.1:0-2303 GCA_033844885.1 Bacteroidota bacterium
CCGGAATCGGATTCGCCTTCATCCACCCGTTGGTGGTGAATGCGAAGAAGTCTTCGCAAGGGGCTATGGTCGAGTCGAGGTTATCGACCTCGAAGGCAGAATAACTTTCCTGTTCCTTTTTATTCTCCTGTTGGCCACATGAGATCATCAATCCCAAGGTAGTGCCCATCAGGGCGATCCTTTTCATTCTCATCGTAAACTTCACTGATTTAACCATTGATTCCGAAATTCTTTTTGTTCTGTTGTTGGCTCCTGCTCCCATTGAATGGTGTGTTCCTTGAAGGCAAGCACGTAGGTGGCGTGTCCTGAGAGCTTCATTTTTTTCTGATCGCCCGATTCATCGGTTCGAAGGACGGTGACCTTTACTTTATCACCTGCTTCAACCTTGTCTCGCCATTCATTGACGATATCTGCAAAGGTACTTGGCGAGACCTCTTTTCCATCCCACTCGATCAATTCATCTCCAACCTGAATCCCCAGTTCTCGAGAAAAGGGATTCTCAGGATCCAGTTCGGTCACCATCAATCTCTCGGTGGTAGTGTTGTATCTCAATTTGAACTTCCCGGCGGTAATGGTCGAATAGGGCATCTTCCTCTGATATTCGATCCCCGCCAAGGACAATAATTCCTCCATCGGAAGAGGCTCAGCACCTTCCACATAACGAGCAAAGAACTCCCGAATTTCGGGGTAACTCAGATCGGTAAGGATATCGAAAAGATCTTCGTCCAAAAAGAACGTATCCTTTCCATAGGTGTCCATCATCTTCATGAGAAGATCCTCGATGCCCATTGAATTATCGCTCAGTCTTCTAAGCTCCAGATCCAGGCAAAGCCCTACGAGTTCCCCTTTTTGATAAACATTCAGGTATTGGTCCTCGAAGTAGGTCAAAGCAAACTCACTGGCCACCGTCATCGGAATATCCTCATTGAAATCAGCGGCTGATTCGGCCTTCTCTGCGATCTCCTCAATGAACTCATCGCCGGTCTTCACTCCATCCTGAACCTGCATGATGATCGAATTGTATTCGGTGACCCCTTCATATAGCCAAAGGTGCTTGCTCATCTTCGGATCCATAAAATCGAAGTCATTGATATACTCGGAGTGGATATTCAAAGGAGTGACAATGTGGAAGAACTCATGTGCGGTGATATCCCGTACCATTTTTCCCATGAAAGGTCCTTTGATATCCGGAACATTCACCACCGTGCTTGTATGGTGCTCGAGCGCCCCAAATCCCAGGGTCATGCTATTGGCCGGCATTCCGTAGATCAGAACTGTATAACGATCGGTAGGAAGGGATCCGTCGAGGTATTTTGCGGCCGCGGTGAATAGGGGCTTAACCTGCTCCATGGTTTCATCCGCAGTCAACGCACCCGTTGGACTGTACACTCCGACCACCACCTTGGCCCCTGCCACGTCAAGACTTGCAGTATCAGGTACGGAATATAGGATCGGACAATCGTGAAGGGTGAAATAATCAGGGGCTGAGAATTCCTCGAGGTCAGAATTTCTGGACACAGAGGTCAGTGAGGTCACCCCATAGAAATCCTTCGGTTTGGATACTTTGAGACGGAAGGGCTGAGATTTCTTTCCTTCAAAATACCCTACAAAACCAAAGAGGTTCAGCAGGTAAACATCCTCATCGATACTGGTTCCCGCTGGGCTGAATATATCATTGTTCTCCCCATCATAACTATCATCGACCTTGTAAGCGATCCGGTATAGCCGGTTGCCCGGGATGATCGCCCACTGATCGGTGTTCAATTGATTCACGGTAAGCTCTTTTCCATCCATGTCAAAGGCTTTCAGATCGGTGATGAACCTCCCAAAATGGTAGACCTTGTAGGTTCCGGGCACCATGGCCGGCATATTGTAAATGACCGTATCACTGTGCATCACCGGCGGTACCACCTGGACATTCACCTGGTCATTTTCTCTTGAGTTCAGGTCGATGAGGATCTGGTACTCAGAACTGTTTTGAACAGGCAGGAACCCCTGGCCCGTCATTTGTGAAGCTCCAAAAAGGAGTGTCAGGAAAAGATAGATCGTTCTTTGGTTCATTCTTCTGAAGGTTTAGAGAGGTATTCAAATCCGTAATTCTTGCCCTTCTCGGTAGCTGGAACACCTTCGTCCATCCACTCCGGAGTTGGGGCATCTTTCAAATAGTGGTCAAAGAATTGAGACATCCGCCGACTCAAATCCTTTCGGTTGTGATCCAACATGAGATTGTGTTCCTCATTATTGTAGACCAGCATCCAGGCGGGTTTATGGAGACGGCGAAGAGCCATGAAATATTCAATCCC
>JAJLJK010000267.1:0-2405 GCA_033844885.1 Bacteroidota bacterium
CGTACGACCTCCTGACCAGCACCGATCTCGGCAAAGGTGCCATAGATGTTATGGTCAAGAGTGATCTTTAAAGCTTTTTGGGCAGGGGTGAGAATGATCCGATCCATGGTTATTTTTGGACAGGTGATATATTATACAAAGTTATGAATCTATAATGCTTTCCCCTTTATTTAAGGGGTAAATGATCCACAATTTATGTTTATAACCTTTTTAGGAACGGGTACTTCTCAGGGTGTTCCTGTCATCGGTTGCAATTGCTCGGTCTGTCAAAGTTCAGACAAAAGGGATCGTCGAATGCGAACATCCGCTATGATTCAAACGCAAAAAACCCACATTTTGATCGATTGCGGACCGGATTTTCGACAACAGATGCTTTCTTTTGGCTTCGATGATGTCGACGGGGTGATCATAACACACGAACATCAGGACCATGTAGCAGGGATCGACGATCTGCGAGCCATCAATTTTCAAAAGCATAAGCCCGTGACTATCTACTGCACCGAAAGAGTAGAGGTCAGGTTGCGAGAGCAATTCAATTATGCCTTTGCAGAAAAGAAATATCCCGGTGCACCGGTTCTTCAATTCTCAAGGATCCGGCCGAACGAGCCTTTTAAGATCAAGGATGTAGTGATCGAACCCTTTGAGGTGGACCATGGGGGATGGCCGGTACTGGGTTTCACTGTCGGTGGCCTATGCTACATAACCGATGCAAAGACGATCCCCGAAAACGCCCTTGACCATGTTTCGAGATCGGAAGTTCTTGTGCTCAATGCTCTTCGAAAAGAGGAACATTACTCGCATTTGAATCTTTTGGAAGCCCTGGAGTACGCTGCACTTGCTCCAAATGCCAGAACATTTTTGACCCATGTCTCCCACCATCTTGGAAGTCACGCGGAGGTCTCACCAACCCTTCCAGAAGGGGTGAGTATCGCTCATGATGGACAAAGGGTCAGGATCGGGTGAAGCCGGACTTGTTGATGATACCCACAACTTTTCCCTTCAAGGTTTGGCCATAGGTCGGGTCATTCACTGATCGGCTTCGTTTTCTGGAAGATTCGACCAATGTCTCACCGGTTGGACAAAACAGGGTTAATTCGGCCATACTACCTTCTTTTACAGTGATCCTCGGAAGATCCAGAACATCCCTAGGACCATGACTGATCAGGTCTACGAAGAGTTCGAGCCCGATCTTGTCCGAAAGATAGGTCTGGTATTTTCCATAAGCGGTCTCCAAACCGGCCATTCCAAATGAGGCATGCTCGAATTCACAATTCTTTCTCTCCTCATCCATTGGAATATGATCAATGGCAATGGCATCAACGACACCAGTCTGAAGGTTTTCGATCAGGCCGGAGATCGTCTCTCTTTCCCTTAATGGGGGATTCACCTTGAAATAGGTATTGTAATCGCTGAGAACACTTTCATCGTGAACCAGATTGTAGAGATTCACGTCACAGGAAGCTCGAACTCCCTTTTCTTTAGCCTCGCGGATCATATCGATCCCGCGAAGGGTACTCACTCCACAAAAATGGATCCTTCCTCCGGTGTATTCTGCCAGATAAAGGTCACGAGCGATCATTAGCTCCTCGGCTAAAGCGGGGATACCTCTTAACCCGAGGTAGGTAGAGGTGTGTCCTTCGTTCATCTGTCCGTTTCCGGCGATCTCAGATTGAAAAGGTCTCGAAAGAACGGGGGTATCCAGGTTGGAAGAGTAGAGTAGGCCCAGTTTCAAAAGATTGGGATTGGATACCGGATGGATATCGTCTGAAAAGGCGATGGCTCCGGATTCTCTCATATCGAACATCTCGGACAATTCCTCCCCTTTCAAGCCTTTTGAAAGGGCGCCGACAGGGTAAAGGTTGACCGGGAACTCTTCGGATCGGTTATATACATAATCGATATCTGCACGAGAGTCCACCGGAGGATCCACCGAAGGCATAAGGACCACCGAGGTGAAGCCACCAGCCGCTGCGGCTTCAGAACCGGATCTAAGATCTTCTCTTTCTTCAAATCCCGGATCAGAAAAATTCGAATGAAGTTCCACCCACCCAGGAGATAGATGCAGTCCATCTTCCTCAATCACCTTGTTCGCAGCCGATTCAAGATCCTTTCCGATTTCGGTGATCTGGCCATCATGGATAAGAATATCGAGGGATTGGCCATTATAAGGAGATCGGGAGTCTATGATCGTACAGTTCTTGACAAGGATCTTCATGAAGTGGAGCTATTTCAGAAATCTACTGATAAGGCTTTCTGCCAAAAGAAACAGTATTGCAAAAATGACACATAATTTCCAAAGTTGATCACCCTCGTTCTCCTTTTGGATGCTTGCCTTTACAGATTCTACATCCACCCCGGAACTCTGGTAATATCGATCATCCACCGCCAGATCTCCTTCCATTTCC
>JAJLJK010000268.1:0-8718 GCA_033844885.1 Bacteroidota bacterium
GGTTGTGCCCATGCTGATACAAACGCGAAGACGGTGAGAACCAATCCCAGTAATCCTCTTCTCATAGAAAAGTTAATTTTCCAAAATTTCAATTACGATAGCTAACAAATATATAAAATGGGGGCGTGCAGCCCCGAACCATTTATTGACCGTTTCCTAAAGCTTATTTTACGTTTAGCTTCAAAACGCTCCTTCCTTCCAGGAACAACTCTAGTTCATCCTCTCTATCCACTCGTCCAACACCCGAGGGTGTGCCTGTAAAAATAAGATCACCCTTCTTGAGGGTGAAGAATTGGCTAATATAACTTATCAATTCATCAATCTTCCACATCATTGCACTGGTGTTTCCTTTTTGACGGATATCTCCGTTGACACGGAGTTCCATTGCCAATTGCTGGGGATCTTTTTCCAGATCCTTGAGATTGATAAATCGTCCTACAGCTGCTGAACCGTCGAAAGCCTTCGCCTTTTCCCACGGAAGTCCTTTTTCTTTCAACTTTGCCTGAAGATCTCTGGCGGTAAAATCGATTCCCACCGTTACTTCATGATAATATTTGTGGGCAAATTTGGGCTGAATGTTCTTTCCCAATCTGTCGATCTTGACCACGAGTTCCAACTCATGGTGAACCTCCTGGCTGAAGTCCGGAATGAAGAAGGGATGCCTCTTCAGAACGATCGCTGTTTCGGGTTTCAGGAATACCACGGGTTCGGTCGGTCGCTCATTCTTTAATTCAGAAACATGGTCCGAATAATTCCGACCGATGCAAATGATCTTCATTGAATTTCACTGATTGAATTTTCGAAGCTTGATCGCCGTCAAAACCTTTTTGGTATACAGGGGAAATTCGGCATTTTGGATCCAACCGAAATATCCAGGATCCTTTTCAAGTACCTCTTCCACCGCCTTCCCTCTGTACTTACCAAAAGTAAAGACCTCGATATCGTCCTCGTTGAATGCGATGAATCCTGCGTAATCTGCCACTTTTTGTCGATTGCTGAAATCCGCAAGGAAGGAGATGTCATTCTGTAGTTCTTCGTAACGATCGATCTGGGCTTCGAGGATTTCATAAGTTGCAAGCACATCCGCCTCAGCAGAGTGTGCGTTTTCAAGATCCTTTTGGCAATAGAACTTGTACGCAGCTGATAAGGTCCTTTGTTCCATCCGATGAAAGATGTTCTGAACGTCGACGGCGTATTTTTTGGACATATCCCAATCGATTCCTGCCCTCAGGAATTCTTCAGCTAGCATGGGGATGTCGAATTTATTTGAATTGTACCCTGCCAGATCAGAATCCTTCATCATTTCTTGAACCTTGGGAGAGAGTTCTTTGAAAGTGGGCTTCTCTGCCACCATCTCATCCGAGATGCCATGAATGGCAGTGGTCTCAGCAGGAATGGGAATTTCAGGGTTGACCAGCCAGGTACGGCTTTCTTTTTCACCGTCGGGAAAGATCTTCAGTATGGAGATCTCTACGATGCGGTCCTTGGTTACGTTGGTCCCGGTGGTTTCCAGGTCAAAAAAACAGATGGGTCGACTTAGTTTCAATTTCATTTGGGGAAAATAAAAAAACGCCACTGCGGAAACCACAATGGCGTTCGGTTTTTATTCAGTTTTCAGATTCAGATCTCGCGATCCAGATCCCAGTTCTCCAGGTAGTCTGCAACCCGACGAACAAAGCGTCCTCCAAGTGCTCCGTCCACAACGCGGTGGTCGTAACTATGGCTGAGGAACATCTTGTGTCGAATCCCAATGAGATCCCCTTCGGGGGTTTCAATGACCGATGGCTTTTTTACGATCGCTCCGAGGGCGAGAATAGCCACCTGAGGCTGATTGATGATGGGGGTTCCCATCACATTGCCAAAGGTACCCACATTGGTGATGGTATAGGTTCCATCCTGGATCTCTTCGGGTTTGAGTTTGTTCACACGTGCTCGATTGGCAAGGTCGTTCACGGCTTTGGTCAATCCCAACAGATTAAGTGAATCTGCATTTTTTATCACCGGAACGATCAGGTTTCCAGAAGGCAAGGCGGCAGCCATCCCGATGTTGATGGATTTGTGACGGATGATATTCTGACCATCGACACTGATGTTGATCATCGGGAAATCCTTGATGGCTTTGATCACAGCCTCCATGAAGATCGGGGTAAAGGTGATCTTTTCACCCTCCCGCTTTTCAAGGCCCGCCTTCACTTTATTCCTCCAGTTGACGATATTCGTCACATCCGCCTCGACAAAGCTGGTGACGTGAGGGGAGGTGTGTTTGCTCATTACCATATGGTCGGCAATGATCTTTCGCATACGGTCCATCTCAATGATCTCGTCACCGGGATACACAGGAGCCTTGGGTCCTGAAGGGATCGATGTGGGTTTATTGGCCGCCGGTTTAGCCGCTTCGGGCGCAGGAGCACTTTTCGCTTCAACCGGTTTTGAAGCAGTGGATGCTACGGGCGATTGACCACGATTTTCAACGTAGGCAAGGATATCTTTTTTTGTCACCCTTCCTTCTGACCCGGTTCCATCCAACTGGTCGAGTTCCTGTTGGGTCACGCCTTCTTTTTCAGCAATGCTTCGAACCAGGGGAGAATAGAAACGACCATTGGAATTTCGGGCGATTTCAGAAGTTCCTGTGGTTCCATTGACCGTTGCAACGGCTTCTTCCACTTGTTTTTCGGCCACTTCAACCGCTTGCTTCACCTCTGCGTGTGCCGACGAGGCTCCTGCATCTGCACCATCACCACCTTCGGTTTCTATGATGGCCACTGGCTGACCTACCTGAACAACGTCATTTTCATTGAAGAGCTTTTCCACCAGAACACCTTCCACAGGGGAGGGTACTTCTGAATCCACCTTATCTGTGGCGATCTCAAGAACGGACTCTTCGAGATCGATACGATCTCCTTCGCTCTTCAACCAATTGATGATGGTTGCCTCGGCTACACTTTCGCCCATCTTGGGCATTACGAGTTCAAACTTGGCCATGTTATCTAAAGCTTGTTTTTCTCAGGGTTGCAAATCTAAGAATAATGCAAGGAGGAAGGGGCCTTTTTCAATGAATTTTCCCCTCCCTACTTGGGGTGAAGGACCCAATATTTGTCTGGATAACCGGATTCGATAACCCTTAAAGTGGATCGGTCTTCTGTGACGGTCAATTCGGTACGGATCCTTGAATATTCGTGCAGATAAATTTCTGAATATCCGAAGTATGACCTTATTCCTGCAAGAATTTCAGCAGGTAGTATAGGTCCAGATTGATATCATAATTTTCGGCATAGGCCATATCTGCCTTATCCGATAGATCTTTTTTGTGAACCTTATGGATGGTTGTGGGGATCACTCCTTGTGGAATGGAAGGGAGGCCTGCTCCGTCCCCTGAGTAACCTACCCAAGAACGCTTGCCGGAAAGCACTTGTGGCCAATTCCTCAAAATTCGACCCATCTTTCTTGGGGCGATCAACCATAAAGGGATCAAGGGGATGAGGGTGAAACAAACCGCAATGTCAAAACGTCTCTTTCTGTCTCGAACTTCCTTATTTCCGATTGGGAGATTCCGTTTGACCAGTGTGGTTCCCCGTTGGCGAATGGAGTCACTTCCGATGAGGGTTTCACGAACCGGATTGAATAACTTGAATCGAATGTTTCCATCGGTCTGTTGCATCATGCGGAGAACCTGATCATATCCTATGTCTTCTGGATGGATCCATAGCTCACCTATGTCCATCACTCTTAACCGCTCGCGGATCTCATCCTTGGTCAGGTCAGGTGAAAGAGTGAGTACCACCAATCGATGCAGGTCACAATCCTTCAAAAAGGCCTTGAAACCCATTTCTCTTTCGGAAGATACCAATAGGGCGGTTCGACGATGTATGGGTCCAAACAACGTAGACCGTCCCGAAAACAACATGATCAGAGTCAAGCGACTGAATACCAAGTAGAATGTGCCCCAAATGGCACCTAGGATGATCAAAGCCCTTGAGAATCGATAGATCTCAGGGAGCATGGAGTAAACGACCATCATAAGGATGGTCCCAATGATCATTCCAGAAACCAGACGAGGTATCCGAATGGGTTTCCGATATCCACCAAAGAATCCAACACTGATCAACCAGATGGCGATATAAGCTGGCATGAACAACAGATGGTAAACATCGGGATATTGTCCACCTTCTATGAACCTGTGGTTGTTTTCCCAGTAGGTCTTGATCACATAAAAACCCAAATAGATCAGTCCCAGATCCACCATTGGAGGTGCTATGGTTCGCAAGAGGCGAAAGATCATTCCGGCCGCCATCCGAAAATAGATCGCCAAATAGATCACGGTACTGTAAACAGCAGAATAACGTCTAGTGAAATGCTTCTTGGCAAAGAGGACCATAGCTCGATAGAAAACCCAGACATAATTCAGGGATCCTCGTTTTGTGCTTTCTCCTTTGTAATGAAGAATGGTGGAATCGGCCAGGTAATGAACGGTATATCCCCCTTTTTGTATTCTGTAGGAAAGGTCAATGTCTTCCCCATACATGAAAAAGGTCTCATCCAAAAGGCCCACTTTATCCAAAGCTTCCTTGCGGATCATCATGTAAGCCCCTGCCATCACATCCACCTCATGATTATGATCTGGATCCAAATGTCCCATATAGTATCGGGCAAAGGTTTTGGATCTTGGAAATAGACGTGTGAGGCCAAATATCTTATAGAAAGCGACCATTGGGGTGGGGAGACCCCTTTTTGATTCGGGAAGATAATGACCACCCCCATCGATCATCCGGATGCCCAATGCCCCCCTCTGAGGATCCCTTTCCAGAAACTCTATGGACCGACGAAAACTATATTCACCTACCACTGTATCCGGGTTAAGTAGGAGAATGAACTCTCCTTTTGCACGATGGATGGCGAGATTGTTTCCCTTCGAAAAGCCCAGATTATCGGAACTTTCGATCCAGTGGACATCTGGAAAGATGGGTTTCAGGGTTTCTACACTTCCATCGCTTGAGGCATTGTCCACAACCCATACCTCACCGTCGATCCCAACCATTGCCTTCTGCACGGAATGAAGACATTGTGCGAGGAATTCGCAGACATTGTAATTAACGATGATAACAGAGAGCTTCACAAAAGGCGGTTTCGCGTGGAAAGATAAGAGTGTTTTTCGATTCAGACCTGAGTTATGGGTTCAGTGAGAAGGCCTTTTCAGAGGTATTCCGGATCCCATATTTCAAATCGTTCACATCAGCCTGATCTGGAAGGACATATAATTTCATCCCGGATCCAAGGATGCTATCCATTTTTTCGGGAGGGAGATAATAATGGAGATGGACATTTCCGTTGGCCCATTTATTCTCCAGCCGATCCACTTCCAACATAGCATACCACCATCCTGCGATCACATGCGAAGGTCGGGTCATGGTGTCCAGCACAAGTTCAGTTCGATTCGAGAATTCCATTTTCCGGATCCGCTTGGTGGCATCATTCAATATGGGTCCTTGAATGGGATCCAAAAAGGTCTCTCCATTTCCTGTTTTGAAAAGATAGGCATAGCTCGAATGATCACTTCCACGATATGGATCAGTGATGTTGATCCCAAAGAACCAAGGTGATAATAGAATCAAGATCCCACCCATGGTCTTGATAGTCGAATGCTTTCCCGAAGCCCAAAAGAGGAAAATGAATGGCAGGACGGGTAGCCAGAATGCTGCTTTTTCCGGCATCCGCCAATAGGCGAGTGCGTAAAGCAAAAAGGCCAGAACCCAGAAAATAAGATGTAGGCCAGGGATCCTTCCTGTTCGTCGCCAAGGTATAGAGATCATGAGCCCCAAAAAACCTAAAACACCAGTGACCCCGATGGACATCTTATACAAACCCTCTACAAGGGAAGGATAGGGGGGACGGTGAAAATCGAAGAAACCCCATCCGTAGTTCACCAATGCCGGCAGGTAGTAGGCAAGGGAACTGATCAGGGCGATCGTGGCAAACCGAATGGCCACTCTGGGTTTCCCTTTGATCGGATCTGTAAGAAGGATCAAAAAGATCGGAAGTCCCCAGATGAGCGAGGTGATCCTGAATCCTGTCGCCACACCTAACCATATCCCTGCTAGAATAGGTTGTTGACGCAGAGACCGATCATAGCTCAGCAGGACGAAAAAAAGTGAAAGTGAATAATCAATCGTATAAGTGCCCGATACAAAAAGGACTGGTACCGAAGCGAATGCCAGAGATGTCCAAAAGGGATGGGGCAATCCATACCAGCGCATCAATCGGTAGAAGATCAGAATACATCCGGCGGAAGCCAGGGCACTGAGTCCATTGTAGACCCAGTATGAATGAATCGGCCAAAGAAGGGTAAGCAAGAATTCGTAAAGGGGGTGTCCGGGAAGTCGACTGAGGACATATCTCCCGGAACTGAAGATCTCCCAGGCGTTCTCGACATGCCCCCAGCTATCCTCTTCAATCCCGTAACCCAAGCTAAGGAAAGGGATCCGGGTGATCAGGACCAGCAGGAACAACAGGTATCCCTGATTCTTTCGTGAACTACTCGCCATCCTTCTTTCTGAGGGATTGTTCGAAGGGGATCCGATTCTCAATACTTCGACCGAGAGTGATCTCATCCGTGTATTCCAAAGCATCACCCACGGCAATTCCTCGGGCAATGGTCGTTATCTGCACACTCTCCTCCTGAAGTTTCCTGTAAATGTAAAAGTTGGTGGTATCCCCCTCCATGGTGGCGTTCAAAGCAAGAAGGACCTCATAGGCTTTTTTTTCTCTCACTCTTTCGATCAGCGAGTGGATGTTCAACTGACCCGGACCGATCCCATCCATTGGCGAGATAAGTCCACCGAGGATGTGATACTTTCCCTTGTAATTATGAGTGGCCTCGATGGCGATCACATCACGAATATCCTCTACCACACAGATCAAACGTTCATCTCTGGTGGGATCAGCACAGATATCACAGAGATCCGTATCAGAGATATTGTGACACTCTTTACAGAAGCGTACCTCAGTTTTCAATCGCTCAAGGGATCGAGAAAGACCTAGGACATCATCTTCATCCTGATGAAGCAGGAACAAGGCCAGTCGCAATGCTGACTTTTTCCCGATCCCCGGGAGTTTACTGATGTGTTCCACAGCATTCTCCAGGATCTTGGAGGAGTAATTCATAGTGGTTCTCAGATTGGGACGGTAAAGGTAAGGCTAAGCCTCAGAATTTGTTTATTTGTCAAAACGGAACGCATGACCCCGGGACTTATTCTTTCGGTCATTCTTGGCTATTTCCTTCTTTTGATCCTGATCTCGTGGTTCACAGGCAGGAACAACGATAATGAGACCTTTTTTACCGGCAACCGTCAATCACCTTGGTACGTGGTGGCCTTCGGAATGATCGGTGCCAGCTTATCGGGTGTCACATTCATCTCGGTACCTGGATGGGTCGAGGCAAGCCAGTTCAGCTATTTGCAGATGGTTTTGGGGTATCTTCTTGGATACCTAGTCATTGCCCGGGTCCTTTTGCCCTTGTATTATCGACTTGAGTTAACCAGTATTTATTCCTATCTGGACGGAAGATTCGGTCCGGCCACTTATCAGACCGGCGCCTGGTTCTTTCTTCTGAGCCGAGTGATCGGCGCCAGCTTCCGATTGTACCTGGTAGCCACTGTTCTTCAATTTGCGGTATTCGGATCGTGGGGGGTGCCCTTCTGGGTCACCGTGGTCACCACCATTGTATTTATCTGGATCTATACATTCAGAGGGGGGATCAAGACCATTGTTTACACCGATACTCTCCAGACCCTTTTCATGTTGCTGGCGGTGTGTCTTACCATTTATTTGATATCCCCATATGTTCTTGAACAAGGTGAGAGTTGGGTTTCTCACATACGGTCTTCCGAACTTTCACGAATATGGTTCTTTGATGACCCTGCAGACCCCAAGTTCTTTCTTCGTCAGTTCCTATCCGGTATGTTCATTACCATCACGATGACGGGTCTGGATCAGGATATGATGCAAAAGAACCTGACCTGTAGGAACCTGGGAGACGCCCAAAAGAACATGCTCTGGTTCAGCGTGGTACTGGTATTTGTCAACTTTCTTTTTCTGGGCCTCGGCCTCTTTCTGCAGGATTACGCAGATGCCCGAAGCATTCAGGAAGCTGGGGATAAACTCTATCCGGCCATTGCCCTTGGCGGGGATCTCCCGATGGTAGTGGCGGTTTTCTTTCTCATCGGATTGATCGCTGCCGCCTACTCGAGTGCAGATAGTGCACTTACGGCCTTGACAACCAGCTTCTGCGTGGATATCCTTCGGATCAAGGACAAAACGAAGGAGGCAGGTAAAAGGATCCGGAATCGTGTACACATCGGTTTTTCACTTGTATTGATCCTGGTGATCATCGTTTTTGGGGAATTCGCCTCAGAAACGGTCATTCGAGATCTATTCAAGGCTGCAGGATTCACCTATGGTCCGTTGCTCGGTCTCTATGCGTTCGGATTATTCACCAAATGGAGGATCAAGGACCAATGGGTGCCACTGGTAGCGATCGCATCGCCTTTGATCTGTTTTATCATTGATCAATATAGTGTGGATTGGTGGGGGTTCAAGGTGGGTTTTGAGATCCTCATCGTCAATGGTCTTCTCACCTTTATTGGCCTCCTATTTCTGATGAACAGGAAGGCGGATCAAAATCCCATATCATAAAAAAGGCCAACGACCCAGTTGCGCGTCAGT
>JAJLJK010000269.1:0-1030 GCA_033844885.1 Bacteroidota bacterium
ACCAGCGTCGCTTGGAACATCAGGCTTTAACGATCCATGAGAAAAAGAAAAATCGGAAGGATCTTATCCAGGGAATGACGGAGGAGAAACGTGAGGTATATGATCGCTTCATAAAATATCTTTCGACGAAAAGGTACAGTCCAAGCACCTGCGATACTTACGGGACAATGGCCGAAGTATTTCTAGGGTGGGCAAGTCACTCGGAACTTGAGAAGGTCACTCTGATGGACATCGATCGTTTCAATCATGAATTCATAATCGGCAACGGCTACTCGGTAAGTTACCAACGTCAAATGGTTGGTGCCCTGAAGATCCTCTTTGGAAGGATCATTCCTGCTGGTTTCAACATTGAGGAGTTGGAGCGTCCGGTCAAAGAAAAGAAGTTACCTGTGGTTCTCAGCCAGAAGGAGATCATGGTATTGATACAACGGATCGAAAACTTCAAGCATCGAACGCTGATCGCCACCATCTATGCATGTGGTTTGAGGATCTCGGAGGTATTGGATCTTCGATGGCGAGACCTGGATTTCGGCAGAAAGGTGGTTCATGTACGGCAATCCAAGGGAAGGAAAGATCGGGTGATCAACCTATCTCCATCATTAGCGGTAATGTTGGAGAGGTACTACAAGGTATATGCTCCGGAGGAATTCGTGTTCAATGGTCAGGAAGGAGGGAAATACACAGCCCCCAGTGTTCGGGCCATCTTGAGGAGGGCTACCCGACGAGCAGGGATACAAAAGCACGTCACACCGCATACCCTTCGCCACAGTTATGCCACTCATCTATTGGAAAACGGGATCAATCTACGGTACGTGCAGGAGTTGTTAGGACACCAAAAGCCTGAGACGACCATGATCTACACGCACGTCATGCAGAAGGACTTAGAGAACATTGCCAGTCCATTTGATGCGATTGTTCAGATGGAACGTGAAACCCCTCCAGGCCTCCCCGATAAAGACAACTCCAACCTTCTCTTATCCTGAATTTCCTAACTGATTTTGCGTAACTTGTTGACGGATATAACGAGTTG
>JAJLJK010000270.1:0-19809 GCA_033844885.1 Bacteroidota bacterium
CATGCTGAACTTACCATGGGATGGTGTATCAACTGTCACCGTGAGACTGAGGTCGACATGAAGAATGGTTTTTATCAGGATATTTCCGAGGAGTTGATGGCCAAATACCACGATGAGAAGATCACAGCTTCCAAGGTAGGGGCCCTCGAATGTGGTAAGTGTCACTATTAATTAAAGGATCAAACTCCCTCTGACATAATGGCTACGAACAAGAAATACTGGAAAGCTTTTGAAGATCTGGTGGACGCACCGGTTGTTCAGAAACTGAGAGAAAACGAGTTTGCAGAAGAGATTCCGGTTGAGGATTTTCTGGGAGACAAGCAGAAGCTTGAATCATCCTCCACCACTCGCCGTGACTTTTTGAAGTATTTGGGATTCTCCACCGCTGCTGCAACCCTTGCGGCATGTGAGGCACCCATCATTGAGTCCATACCTTATGTGGTAAAACCCGAGGAGTTGATCCCCGGTATTCCCAATTTCTACGCAACCACCTATTTTGATGGATTTGACTTTGCAAGTGTTCTGGTAAAAACACGTGAAGGTCGTCCAATAAAGATCGAGCCCAATCCTGAGGCTACTTTCAACGGAACCACCAGTGCCCGTATTCAGGGTACCGTCCTTTCACTCTATGATTCTGGGCGTCTTCAGGGACCGATGAAGGATGGTCAATCCACCAATTGGGACTCTGCTCTTGCAGAGATCAAAAAAGAACTCACGACCCAAGCCGGAAACGGAAAACAGGTCGTTCTTCTGACCGGCACCGTGATCAGTCCCTCACTGAAGGCACTCATCGCAGAGTTTGCTGCTATTTTCCCCAATTTCCGTCATGTGACCCACGACGCGGTATCTGCATCCGGAAAATTGGATTTCTATCAGAAGACCATTGGTAAGCGTGCTCTTCCATTCATCAATCTTTCCAAGGCAAAACTGATCGTTGGAGTAGGTGCTGATTTTCTCGGTGACCATACCGGCCAGGCCATGATGAAGGAATATGGAATGGTTCGCAAGCCCGGAAAGGGAATGGCTCGCCACATCCAGGTGGAGGCCAATATGACCCTCACTGGTTCCAATGCAGATAAAAGGGTCAAGCTAAAGCCTTCGATGCACGGTTCTGCTCTCACTTACATCTATAATGGTGTTTCTGGAAGCAGCCTTTCTGTAGGTGCTTTGGATGATATGGCCAAGAAACAATTGGATGCGATCATCAAGGAACTTCAAGCTAATCGGGGTCAATCGGTTGTCATGGCCGGTGGTAACGATGAGGCATCCGAAGCGATGGCATTTGCGATCAACAAGGCACTTGGAAACGTACCATCCGTTGTGGATACGGACCACCTTGTATACTTGCGTCAGGGTGATGACAAGGCCGTCAGCTCGATGGTCAATGATATGAAGTCCGGATCCGTTGGTGGGATCATCACTGTAGGAGTGAATCCTAATTATACCCTGAATCCGTCCCTCGGTTATGCCGAGGCTGTCGCCAAGGTTCCAGTTCGAGCTACCTTTACCGACCGTTTGGATGAGTCTGCAGGGTTGATGACCTACGCTTTGCCGCTTACCCATTTCCTCGAGTCATGGGGAGATGCCATGCCTACCAGTAAGACCTATGCCCTAAGTCAGCCTACCATCCGTCCTCTCTTTAACACCAAGCAGTTCGAAGAGGCTCTGATGGTATGGATCGGAAAGGATGGTTCTTACTATGATTATCTTAAGAGTTACTACAACCAGAATATTGATGTCACCCTCGGAAGCAAAGGTTGGAACCAGGTACTCCACGATGGAGTGGCCATGGTTGCCGAAGAACCTGTAGCTGAGGATACAAACACCAATCCCGAAGAGGAAGCACCTGCCATGGATCTTTCCGGTGCAGCTGCTACTCTGAAGAAGATGGCCGATGGTGCCAAGGGAATGGAGATCACCTTCTATACCAAGGCAGGTGTCGGGACTGGGGTTCAGGCGAACAATCCCTGGCTCCAAGAACTTCCCGATCCCATCACTCGTATCAGTTGGGACAATTATATCACCATCTCTCGCAAGGATGCAGAGGAGTTGGGTCTTTTCAATGAATACAATTCTGCTGGCGCCCTGAACGGGTCAAAGGTCACCCTTACTGTTGGAGGTCAGACCCTTGAGAATGTTCCTGTGATCATTCAGCCCGGTCAGACCCATGGCACCATTGGTCTTGCCGTAGGTTATGGTCGTACACATTCTGGGAAAGCTGCCAATGGAGTTGGGGTCAATGCCTACTCCGTGATGAATAGTGGATCCTGGGCATCTGACGCTAGTATCGCCGATGCCGGTGAGCATGAATTTGCCACCATTCAGATCGGTCATACCATGATGGGCCGGAAGATCGTCAACGAGGTCAGCCTTTCTGACTTTCTGTCGAAAGATGTTTCTGAATGGAATGAGAAGCCGGTCTTTGAAACCTACAGAGGCCCACTTACTGCAGATGAGACAAATCTTTGGGATGATTTCGACCACGAGACCATGCCGATGTGGAACATGTCCATCGACCTGAATAGTTGTATTGGATGTGGAGCCTGTGTGGTTGCATGTCACCTGGAGAATAATGTTCCAGTCGTTGGAAAGCAGGAGGTTCGTAATCTGCGTGATATGCACTGGTTGCGTATCGACCGCTACTACTCCTCCGATATGAACGAGGAAGTTGCAGCCGAGCAAGGTATTGGAGCTATTGATAAGTTCCAGGCCATGGAGGAACCTGCAGAATCCCCCGAAGTGGTATTCCAACCTGTGATGTGTCAGCACTGTAACCATGCTCCCTGCGAGACAGTTTGTCCAGTTGCTGCCACCAGTCACTCTGCGGAGGGACTCAATCACATGGCCTATAACCGCTGTATCGGAACCCGTTACTGCGCCAATAACTGTCCATATAAGGTCCGTCGTTTCAACTGGTTCAACTATATCGGAAATGAGAAGTTCGCCGATGTGAACCCAACACAGGATCAGTATGGAAAAATGGTCCTAAACCCGGATGTGACTGTACGTTCAAGAGGGGTAATGGAGAAATGCTCCATGTGTATTCAGCGCATTCAGCTGGGTAAACTAGAAGCAAAGAAAGAAGGTCGTCCGGTGAAGGATGGTGATGTGATCACCGCCTGTGCTCAAGCTTGTCCCACACATGCCATCACCTTTGGTAATGTGAATGACAAGGAGAGTGTTATCACCCAGGCCAAAGAAGATCATCGCGCGTACCACCTTCTTGAAGAAGTGGGAACACAACCGAGTGTCTTCTACCAAACCAAAGTAAGAAACCGAGCTTAATCCTGATAATCAAGCACAGATGCATTACGAATCACCTATTCGTGAGCCACTGATCTTAGGCGACAAGAGCTACCACGACATCACTGTCGATGTAGCCAAACCGGTGGAGACGACTGCACCTAGGTCCTGGTGGGTGGCCTTTTCCCTTGCCCTTGTATTATTCCTGTGGGGCGTAGGATGTATCCTGTACACCATCGGAACCGGAATCGGGGTGTGGGGATTGAACAAGACCGTTGGCTGGGCCTGGGATATCACCAACTTCGTATGGTGGGTGGGTATTGGTCACGCCGGAACGCTGATCTCGGCGATCCTCCTTCTTTTCAAACAGAAGTGGCGTTTGTCCATCAACCGTTCTGCCGAGGCAATGACCATCTTCTCGGTGATTCAGGCCGCACTATTCCCCGGTATCCACATGGGTAGGATCTGGAATGCATATTTCGTTTTCCCTATTCCCAATCAATTTGGATCCCTTTGGGTCAATTTCAACTCACCCCTTTTGTGGGACGTATTTGCGATCTCGACCTATTTCTCTGTTTCTCTGGTCTTCTGGTATGTCGGACTTATTCCTGACTTCGCCATGATCCGGGATCGTGCCATTCGACCTGTTCAAAAGCACATCTATACCATCCTCTCTTTTGGATGGGGCGGAAGAGCCAAGCACTGGCAACGATTTGAGGAAGTTTCCCTCATTCTCGCAGGATTGGCAACACCTCTCGTACTTTCTGTTCACACCATTGTATCCATGGACTTTGCCACCTCCGTGATTCCGGGTTGGCATACCACGATCTTCCCTCCTTATTTTGTGGCTGGGGCGATCTTCTCTGGATTTGCGATGGTTCAGACCCTTCTGATCATCACGCGAAAGCTCTTCCATCTGGAAGACTACATCACCATTCAACACGTCGAAATGATGAACATCATCATCATGGTGACCGGATCGATCGTTGGTGTAGCCTATCTGACCGAGCTTTTCATTGCTTGGTATAGCGGAGTGGAGTATGAGCAGTACGCCTTCCTCAATCGTGCGACCGGACCTTACTGGTGGGCATATCTGAGTATGATGACCTGTAATGTGTTCTCTCCGCAGTTCATGTGGTTCAAGAAACTCAGGACCAATTTGATCTTCACTTTCATCCTTTCGATCGTGGTGAATATCGGTATGTGGTTTGAGCGTTTCGTGATCATCGTGACCTCCCTTCACAGAGATTACCTTCCCTCCAGCTGGTCGATGTTCTCTCCCACTTTTGTGGACATTGGCATCTTCCTGGGGACCATCGGATTTTTCTTCGTACTCTTCCTGTTGTATGCAAGAACGTTCCCTGTGATCGCACAGGCCGAATTGAAAACAGCTTTGAAGTCATCCGGCGAGAACTATAAAAAAGAGCACGCGAATCATGGCCACCACTGAACATAGCTTGAAAGTACACGCGCTTTACGACGATGATGACGTGCTAATGAATGCCGTTAAGTCGGTGCGTGAAAAAGGATACCATATTGAGGATGTCTATTCGCCATTCCCCATTCACGGTTTGGATCATGCTCTTGGGCTGCGTCCTACCAGGATTGGAATCGCGAGTTTCCTCTATGGCCTAACCGGCCTTACCGTGGCCATTTTGATGACCTGGTATATGATGAACCATGACTGGGCGCAGAATATTGGCGGCAAGCCGTCCTTCACCTGGGGATTGAACATGCCGGCCTTTGTTCCAATCATGTTCGAGTTGACCGTATTCTTTGCGGCTCACGCCATGGTATGGACCTTCCTGGCAGTCAATGGACTATATCCGGGACGTAAACCAATGAATCCAGACCCAAGGGTCACTGACGATAAATTCCTCATGGAATTGCCCGTGACCGGAGATAAGGATGCCCTGATCGCCCTCCTCAAGGAGACCGGTGCGATCGAGATTGCAGAAAAGGAATAAACCTCGAGACCCTGATTATGATGAGGCTTACAACGAAATCAATTCTGGTTCTGATGGTAGGGGGGGTGATGTTCACCTCTTGCCGAAATGATAAACGCTCCACTGGCTTTACCTACATGGATGACATGTATTACAGCCCGGCTCTGGAGACGTATTCTGCAGATGCCACCCTGCCCAATGACATGTCTGCGCAGCAACCTGTCGAAGGAACCATTCCACGTGGATATTCCTTTTACGAAGTACCCAATACTCCGGAGGGATATCTTTCAACCAAGGAAATGACCGAGGCTCCAAAGGCTTTCACTGATGCAGATCTTAAGAAGGGCGAGGAACTATACGGAATCTTCTGTTCACATTGCCATGGCAAGAAAGGAGATGGAAATGGTATCCTCGTTGAACGCGAAAAGATCTTGGGTGTACCCGGATATGGTCCCGAGAGACTTCCAGATATCACCCCCATGAGCGCTTACCATGTGATCATGTACGGAAAAGGTGTAATGGGCTCACACGCCTCTCAGCTCACCATCGAGGAGCGTTGGGACATCATCCGCTACGTGTGGAAGCTACGTGAGGACCAAACTCCGGATCAGCCGGAAACCGAAACTCAATCGTAAAACGAATCGAATCGAAAGCAATGAAGTTCGAGTTTACAAGTAAGGCCAGAACACTTGCCATCGTCCTGTTCGTCGTCGGACTAATAGGTGTGATCGCAGGTTTTGCCACCAATGGTGCCGGCCACCACGAAGCCGCAGGTCATGAAGAGCATGCTACCGAAATGACCAACGGTGACGATCATGGAACGCATGAGGCTTCTGCTCACAACGAGGGTCATGCTGAGGAGCATGGTCATGACGCAGAGTTAGCCCATCATCAACAGGCAAACCGCCCATGGTCCGCCCTCTATGTCAATTCATTCTTCTTCTTTTGCATCGGACTCGGTTCGATGTTCTTTCTGGGAGTCCAATACGTGGCTCGTGCCGGATGGAGTACCGGATTGCTTAGGATCTTTGAGGCTGTTGCCTTTAGTATGGTAATCCCTGGGATTGTCCTGGTAGTCATTCAGGTTCTTGGAATGGCTCATATCCACCATATGTTCCATTGGATGGCTGACGGTGTCATGGATCCTTCGAGTGATCATTATGATGAGATTATTGCCGGAAAACAAGGATATCTCAATCCCTTGTTCTTTACTCTTCGTGCAGCGATCTACCTTATCGGTTGGATACTTGCCGCTGTGATGATCCGCAAGAATTCTCTCAAAGAGGATGAGCAGGGTGGCGTTGAATTCTATAAGAAGAATGTCCGTATTGCCGCCATCTTCACCGTTTTCTTCGCCGTGACCAGTTCAACCGCTGCCTGGGATTGGATCATGTCGATTGATACACATTGGTTCAGTACACTGTTTGGATGGTACACCTTTGCCGGAATGTTCGTAACGGCCCTGACCGTTTTGAACATGCTGACCGTCTACCTCAAGGAGAAAGGATATCTGGAATGGATCAACGTGAACCACCTTCACGATCTCGGTAAATTCATGTTTGCCTTCTCCATTTTCTGGACCTATCTCTGGTTCAGTCAGTTCATGCTAATTTGGTATTCCAATATTCCAGAAGAGGTGACCTATTACATGCAGCGCTTTGGTGAATACAAGCTCTTGTTCTTCACCATGGTCACCCTGAATTTCGTTTTCCCTGTGCTTCTATTGATGCCGAGGGATGCCAAGAGAAACTATGCACTTGTGATGTTCACAGGGATCTTTGTTTTGATCGGCCACTGGTTGGATCATTACATCATGGTCATGCCCGGAACCGTTGGACCATACTATGGATTTGGGCTGGTTGAGATCAGTGGGTTCATTATGTATACAGGATTATTCATCTTCGTTGTCTTCAGAAGCCTGGCCAAGGCACCTCTGATGCAGAAGAATCACCCAATGATCCTCGAAAGCAAATATTTTCACCAATAATTAATTCGGCGACACGATCATGAGCATCGCGATAATAGCACTTGTTGCATTTCTTGGAATTGTTGCCCTTGTACAGGTAGTCAAGGTCTTCGAGGTATCCTCAGATATCAATAAGGGAAAGGAGAATGACGTAACCGATAAGGATAACCGTACACAAGGAGCGCTGATGCTGGCGTTCATGGTACTCTTCCTTGGGGGTTTCATTTGGATGATGTTGGAATGGGGTGATGTTCTTTTGCCCAAGGCCGCATCCATTGAAGGAGAAAAGACCGATACCCTAATGTGGATCTCAATGGGATTGATCGGGTTCGTATTCTTCGTCACCCAACCTATTCTGTTCTACTTCTCCTGGAAATACCGGGGTAGTAAGAATCGTCAGGCGACCTATTACGCTCACAATAACCGTCTCGAGGCCCTTTGGACCATCGTTCCTGCTCTTGCACTGGCTACTTTGATCATCTATGGTCTTACTACCTGGATCGATATCATGAATCCGGAGCACGACGAGGAACCCCTGGTCGTAGAACTCTATGCTCGTCAGTTTGATTGGCATGCAAGAGTAGCAGGAGCCGACAACAAATTGGGATATGCCAATGTTAGGTTCGTCGAGGGTGCCAATGTATTAGGTGTTGACCCCTCTGACGAAAAAGGGAAGGATGACATCGTCGTACGCGAGTTGTACCTTCCGGTCAATCGCCCCGTTCTTTTTAAATTTCGGGCTCAGGATGTGATCCATTCTGCTTATATGCCCCACTTCCGCGCTCAGATGAACTGTGTTCCTGGTGCGATCACCCAGTTCTCATTCACTCCTACCATTACAACTGAGGAAATGCGTCAGCGCCCTGAAGTAATGGAAACAGTGTCTGAGATCGATGGAATTCGCAAAGGAATGGGCGAGGAAGGATATGAATTTGACTACGTGTTGCTTTGCAACAAGATCTGTGGTGCGGCTCACTACAATATGCAAATGCGTATCGTGGTCGTCACCGAAGAGGAATATCAGCAATGGTTGAAGGAGCAGAAGACCTTCGCCGAGTCGATGTAAAATAGTTGTACGGAAAAACAAAGTAAGGATATGGCAGCAACTGCTCATGTAGAGGCCCACGATCACGATCATCACGAAGAGCATCACCACCACAAGGAGACCTTCATCACCAAGTATATCTTCAGTCAGGATCACAAGATGATCGCCAAACAATACCTGATCACAGGTATGGTCATGGGCGTCATCGGGATGGTAATGTCTGTTCTCTTCCGCCTTCAGTTAGCATGGCCAGAAGAGGGATTCCCCATTCTTGAGGCTCTGCTCGGCAAATGGGCACCTGACGGAGTAATGGATCCCAATATCTATCTCGCCCTGGTGACCATCCATGGTACGATCATGGTCTTCTTTGTATTGACCGCTGGTTTGAGTGGAACCTTCTCCAACCTACTCATTCCATTGCAGATCGGAGCCCGTGATATGGCCTCCGGATTCCTGAATATGCTTTCATACTGGATCTTCTTCCTTTCGTCCGTTGTCATGGTTGCTTCACTTTTTGTGGAGTCAGGACCCGCAGCGGCAGGTTGGACCGTTTATCCACCTTTGAGTGCTCTTCCTCAGGCTGTTCCCGGATCAGGTCTCGGAATGACCCTTTGGTTGGTTTCCATGACCTTGTTCATTGCTTCGTCCCTATTGGGTTCGCTCAACTATATTGTTACCGTTCTGAACCTTCGTACCAAGGGGATGACCATGACCCGATTGCCTCTTACCATTTGGGCATTCCTGGTCACTGCCATTCTTGGGGTGCTTTCGTTCCCTGTGCTGTTGTCTGCTGCCTTGTTGCTGTTGTTCGACCGTTCGATGGGAACTAGTTTTTACCTATCCGATATCTTGGTTGCAGGTGAACTCCTTGAGAATTCAGGAGGTAGCCCCATCCTCTTCCAGCACTTGTTCTGGTTCCTCGGACACCCTGAAGTATATATCATTCTTCTTCCCGCCCTTGGAATCACATCCGAGATCATTTCCACCAATTCCAGGAAACCCATCTTCGGATATCGTGCTATGATCGGATCCATCCTTGGAATCGCATTTCTGTCCTTTATCGTTTGGGGTCACCACATGTTCGTTACCGGTATGAATCCATTCCTGGGAAGTGTGTTTACCTTTACTACTCTGCTTATCGCGATCCCATCCGCCGTGAAGGCATTTAACTATATCACCACCCTTTGGAAAGGAAATATCCGCTTTACACCAGCTATGCTCTTCTCCATAGGCTTGGTTTCAACCTTCATTTCAGGTGGTCTGACCGGTATCATTTTGGGGGATTCTGCCCTCGATATCAATGTCCATGATACCTACTTCGTCGTCGCCCACTTCCATATCGTAATGGGATTGAGCGCCATCTTCGGGATGTTTGCCGGGATCTATCACTGGTTCCCAAAGATGTATGGTAAGCGAATGAACAAGACCTTGGGGTATGTTCATTTCTGGCTGACCTTCATTACGGCTTATGGAGTTTTCTTCCCGATGCACTTCCTGGGGCTTGCTGGACTCCCACGTCGTTATTACACCAACACAGCATTCCCAATGTTCGATAACCTTACGGATATCAACCTTTTCATCTCCATCTTTGCCATTGTGGGCGCGATCGCTCAAGGGATCTTCCTATTCAATTTCTTCTACAGCCTCTTCAGAGGTCGCAAGACGGAACAGAATCCCTGGAAATCCAATACGCTTGAGTGGACCACTCCCGTGGAACACATGCATGGAAACTGGCCAGGTGCCATTCCAGAGGTTCACCGTTGGCCATACGATTACAGTAAGCCCGGTAAGGACGGAAAGGGATATGCAATCCCAGGTCAGGACTTTGTTCCCCAGACCGTTCCTCTTCTCGATAATGAGGAGGCAACCGAACACTGATCCGTTCTTTCAAGATATACGAAAAGCCATCCCGGAGGGGGATGGCTTTTTTTTATGGATATGAAAGACCTTTTTTCTCAAAAAGCCTATGTGGGTGATGGGTTTTTTTATTTTTGGGCGCCCATCTAATTCAATCTCTTTCAATAATGTACCATCACCTCCAGGGAAGACTGGTCGAAAAGAATCCTACCTATGCCGTGATCGAATGTGGTGGCGTGGGATATCTTGTCAACATCTCTTTGAATACCTTCTCCAGGCTTCCGCAGGATGAGTCAGTCAGGTTATTTACTCACCTGATCGTCAGGGAAGATGATCTGATCCTTTTTGGCTTTGCGGATCCCCGCGAACGAGAGGTCTTTAAATTGTTGCTCTCCGTGTCTGGTGTTGGAGCCAATACCGCACGATTGATTCTCAGTTCATTGACCCCGGAAGAGGTGGAGGCAGCCATTGTGACCGAGAATATCTCCCTACTTCAATCAGTGAAGGGAATTGGAGCAAAATCTGCCCAACGAATAATCTTGGACTTGAAAGACAAGATTTCCAAGACTCACGCGTTACCCTCAGGTGTTCCTTCAGAAAGTGTTGTTTCGGCTCGCCATGAGGCCGCCTCAGCATTGGAGGTTCTTGGCTTTTCAAAACCTGCTATTGAGAAGGTTCTCAGTAAGTTACTTTCTCAGGATCCTTCGGCAGGGGTCGAGGAGCTAATTAAGAATGCATTAAAGAATTTGTAAGGAAGGCTTTGAAGGTTTACCGTTTTCCGTTATTTCCGGTCCTCCTGGGGGTCTTTGCGTTGCCTATCTTATGGGGGTTCTCTCCCATTGAAGGTACTTCCGGGCCCATGCTATTCCTTGTGGCCCCTGCAGATAGCAATGAGCCTGATACGATCCTTCCCTATCCATTTGATGAGAATCAGTCTGGAGGTCTCTTTGGGAATAATCCCGGGAATATTACCACTGAGGTCGTTTACGATCCCGCCACCAATCAATATTTGATCTATAAGAAGATCGGAGATCAAAGGATCGGCATTCCCGAGGTCCTGACCCCTGAGGAATATCGGAATCGGGTATTTAACCAGCAAGGCAATGAATACTGGAATCGTCGGGTAGAGGAGACCAGCAGGAAGAATACCGCCGACGGAAGCGACCCGAGGAGCAGCACGGGTTTGATCCCTCAGATTCAGGTGGGTAATGAGCTTTTCGGTCGAATTTTTGGTGGGAATACCATTGAGATAAAGCCACAAGGTAGTGCCGAGCTCACCTTTGGAGGTCGATATCAGCGGATCCGGAATCCGATGCTTTCCCAGCAGAATCAAACCACCTTTACTTTCAACTTCGATCAAAGGATCCAGATGAATGTGACGGGGAAGATCGGAGAGAAACTCAGTCTTAGCACGAATTATGATACCGAGGCCACCTTTGCCTTTGAGAATCGAATGAAGGTGGAGTTCAAAGGTGATGAGGATGATATCATCAAAAGTCTCGAACTGGGTAATGTCAGCCTTCCCGTGAACAGTTCGCTCATCTCAGGGGCTCAGAGTCTCTTTGGAGTGAAAGGTCAGTTTCAATTTGGAAAGACCACAGTCACCACTGTTTTTTCTGAGCAGAGATCTCAAAGCCAGAGTATCAATGTTCAGGGAGGAGGGACCACACAGGAATTCACTATTTGGGGTGATGAATATGAGGCCAACCGACACTTCTTTCTCGCACAGTATTTCCGTGATCACTACGAGGAGGCACTTCAACAAGTTCCTCTGATCAACTCTCCGATAAATATCACCCGGATCGAGGTTTGGGTGACCAATCGCCGATCACAGGCTCAGGATACACGTAATATCCTGGCTTTTATGGACCTCGGTGAATCCGAGTCCAACGCCTATCGAAACGGCAATAACAACCTTCCCGGTTATCAGATATTCCCAGGGTCAAGACCTGCGCCAAATGGTCTGCCTGACAACGAGAACAACCTCCTTGCACCTCAGGATGTGACCTCCAGTATCGGGGGTCTCCGGGATCTTGCCACGGTCAGTAGCTCACTAGAGGGTAGTGGTTTCACCAATTCTGTGGAATTCATCGAATTGGCCAATGCCCGGAAACTGGATCCCAATCAGTATACATTGAATACCAAATTGGGATACATTTCCCTTAGCCAACCGTTGAATCAGGACGAGGTTCTTGCGGTTGCTTTCCAATACACCGCCAATGGTCGTACCTATCAGGTGGGTGAGTTCTCGAATGATGGGATCAACCCTCCCAAGGTCATCATAACCAAAATGCTGAAATCAGCAGTCCTTGATGTTCGTACCCCCGTTTGGGACCTTATGATGAAGAACATCTATTCTCTTAATGCCTTTGGCGTGTCAAAGGAGAATTTCCGGCTCAATGTCATGTATATGAATGACGAGACCGGGGTTCCCATTCCCTTTCTTCCCGAAGGAAATTTGAGTGACGAACTTCTTGTTCGCGTGATGGAGATGGATAAGGTCAATAATAACAATGACCCTTTGCCCGATGGTATCTTTGACTACATACCGGGAATCACCATCATTGAACAAAGTGGAAGGATCATCTTCCCGGTTGTAGAGCCCTTTGGGTCCAACCTGGAACAGAAGTTGACCGATCCGGCAAACCAGGATCGATATGTTTTTCAGGAGCTGTATGATTCGACCCTTTTCAGGGCACAGGAACAGACCTCCAAGAACAAATTCTTAATGAAGGGACAATTCCAGTCCTCTTCGGGTTCTGAGATATCCCTCAACGCCTTCAATATTCCCCGGGGATCCGTCTCAGTGACGGCAGGCGGACAGAAACTGGTGGAAGGACAGGATTTTACAGTGGATTACTCCCTTGGTAGGGTCAAGATCCTCAATGAGGCCATTCTTCAGTCTGGAACACCTATCAAGGTAAACTTTGAGAACAACACTCTTTTCAATTTCCAGACAAAGACCTTTGCGGGTCTAACCTTCGATCACCGCTTCAATGATAAGATCAACATCGGGGGAACATTGGTCCACCTCAACGAAAAACCCCTGACCCAGAAGGTCAACCTTGGGGATGAACCTCTGAGTAACACGATGTGGGGACTGAATGGAACATTTCAGGACGAAGCGCCTTTCTTGACACGAATGGTCGATGCGATCCCCTTTATCGATACCAAGGAGAAATCCAATATTCAGGTACAGGGTGAGGTCGCTCAATTGGTGCCAGGTGCGGCAAGGGGGATCAAGATCAATGGCGAACCGACCACCTACATTGACGACTTTGAGAATGCCCAGACCCAGACAGATATCCGTGGTACCCAAAGTTGGAATCTCGCAGCCACTCCGGCCAATCAACCGGATCTATTCCCGGAGGGAAATATCAGCAACAGCATCATCAACAACTATAACCGCGCAAAGATCGCGTGGTACACCATCGACCCGATCTTCTACCTTCAGAATGCCCCCCAGAATATCAAGGATGATCCAAACATCATCTCCAATCACTACATGAGGCAGATCCTGGTGGAAGAGGTTTTCCCACAGAAACAGCTTCCGGATAATGTTCCACGGAACATTGCCATGTTTGATATTGCATTCTATCCCACCGAAAGGGGACCCTACAATTTCGATGTAGAGGGTGAACCGGGGATCTCAACTGGGATCAATCCAGATGGATCGCTATCCAATCCGGAATCTCGCTGGGGAGGGATCACACGACAGATGCAGATCAACAACTTTGAGCAACAGAATATCGAGTTTATCCAATTCTGGGTTCTGGATCCATTCCTGGAGGATCCTACTCTTGAAGGTGGGGACCTGTATTTCAACCTGGGTAATATATCGGAGGATGTTCTCAACGATGGTCGCCAGGGATTTGAGAATGGAATTCCCGTGAGTCCTGGCCAGGCTAACCAGGTGGATACTACTATTTACGGGGTGGTCCCAAAGGTTCAACCTTTGGTGTCTGCCTTTGAGAACACGGCCAATGCTCGTGAGACACAGGATGTGGGTATCGACGGGATCCCGGATGGAGTGGAAGCGACCTTTGATCGGGCTCCACAGGGGAATTACCTTCAGCGGATCATCGGGGTTTTGGGTCAATCCTCACAGGCTTATCAATTGGCTGCTGTCGACCCGAATGCTGACAACTTCCAATTTTACCGTGGAGCTAGCCTGGATGCTAACAATGCAGACATCCTGGAACGTTACAAGAATTTCAATAACCCTGAAGGAAACTCAAGGACCACTCAGGTGGACGGCTTCCCTGCATCCTCTACCAACGAACCGGATAAGGAGGATGTGAATCGTGACCAGACCCTTAATAAGACTGAGACCTATTTTCAGTACAAGGTTTCCATGAGACAGGAGGATCTGCAGATCGGAAAGAACTATATCACGGATATCAGGGAAACCACCACAGGTCAATTGCCCAACGGTCAGACCAAGCGGTCAAGGTGGATCCAGTTCAAGATCCCGGTATTCACTCCAGATAAGAGAGTGGGTCCTATCAACGATTTTCGCTCCATCCGTTTCATGCGAATGTTCCTCACCAATTTCAGAAACCCCATTGTTCTCCGCTTTGCGCGATTGGAGCTAGTGCGTGGAGAGTGGAGGAGATATAAGTTCTCTTTGGATGGAATTCGCGAGGAGATCCCTGTCGATGGGAGTGACCAAACGGTATTCAATGTGAATGCAGTGAATCTGGAAGAGAACTCCTCCAGGAAACCCGTTCCTTATGTCCTTCCTCCCGGTATAGACCGCCAGGTATTGTTCGGTGCGACGAATCTGGTTCAGCAGAATGAGCAATCCCTTTCCTTGTTTGTCTGTGGTCTTCGAGACGGAGATGCCAGGGCCGTGTTCAAGACCCTGAATATGGACATGAGGATGTACAAGCGTCTGAAGATGTTCTCCCACGCAGAGGCCGGTGATATCGAGGCCAACCTGAAGAATGGCGACCTGAATCTGTTTGTGCGATTGGGGTCAGATTACGATCAGAACTACTATGAATATGAATTGCCATTGACGGTCACACCATGGGGAGTCTCCAATACAGACGATGATATCATTTGGCCCACAACTAATGATGTTGATATCGATCTGGAGATCCTGAAGGAGGTCAAGTTGGAAAGGGACCGCGTCGTCAATGCCGGTACCGGATTCACCAGGCAGAACAAATATTCGGTGTTGAGAGATGGGCGAGTGGTCTCTGTGGTCGGTTCACCAAATTTGAGCAATGTCCGAACCATCATGATCGGTATCCGAAATCCAAAGAAACGTTCGGTAGGGGATCCAGATGATGGAATGGCCAAATGTGCAGAGGTTTGGGTCAATGAACTTCGATTGACGGGATATGACAATCGGGGTGGATGGGCAGCCAATGCGAGGGTGACCGCCAAACTTGCCGATTTCGGAAATGTTAGTCTTTCCGGATATTACAGCAGTGTTGGGTTTGGTTCACTCGATCAGACCATCAATGAGCGAAATAAGTTCAGTCAAAAGAGCTACGACCTCCAGACCAATTTCGAACTAGGCAAATTCTTTGGCTCCGAGACAGGTTTAAGGATCCCTTTGTTCTTCAGCTTTGCTGAGGAATGGAAGACCCCACAGTTCAATCCACTTGATCCGGATATAGAATTCGATGATGCCTTGAACAACCTCAATACAGAGGGGCAACGGGATAGTCTTCGAAAAGCATCTGAGGACTATGTGAACCGTAGGAGTATCAACTTCACCAATGTTCGCAAGGAGAGGAGGGGAGGTTCTTCCAAACAACCCATGCCTTGGGATATCGAGAATTTCGCCGCCAGCTATTCCTTCAGTGAGGTCTTCCGGCGAAATATCAATACCGAATTCGATCGTCGTGTGGATCATCGAGGTTCATTGACCTATGCCTATCAGACCCGGCCCGAGAATGTGCAACCCTTTAAGGGGATCAAGTCTGATTATCTGGCCCTAATTCGGGATATCAACTTCTATTACCTACCCAAGCAATTCTCTGTCAAAGCGGAAATGGCGAGGACCTATGGGGAGGCCAAGCAGCGGAATACCGATAATTTCTATTTCGAGCTCCCCACCACCTATGATAAACAGTGGACCTTTAACCGATCGTATAACCTGAACTGGGATTTCACGAAGTCACTTCGTCTCGATTACCAGGCTCAAATGAAGACCTGGATCGATGAGGTCGCCGGACCGGCGGATACTGACTCGAACCAGGCTAAGATCAGGGAAGGATTGGATCGTTGGGGTCGTCCGGTACAATACAATCAGAACACAAAACTTAACTGGCAGGTTCCGATCAACAAATTACCATTCATGGATTTTGCGAATCTCATCGCTACCTATGATGGTACCTATGCCTGGCAAGCTCCCTCCAGACGGGCACAGGATCCGACCTCACCCGTTTATTTTGCGAACACGATTCAGAATGCCAGGACCCTCTCGCTGAATGGAAACTTCAATTTCCTCACCCTTTATAACAAGTCCAAATATCTGAGGGAGATCAATTCACCACAACCTCAAAGAAAAGCACCTCCAGCTCGAATGAGACCACCTGCCGGTGAAAGCGCTGAAGCCGAGGAGGACAAAGAGGATGACCGCAGTAAACCATCCGTTGCGGAGAAGGTAGCCAAGGCTGCACTCCGGGTGGTCATGTTGGTCAGAAGTGCCTCCGTGAATTTTTCACAGAACGATGGAACCAGCCTACCAGGTTTCATTCCAGAGCCTAGTTTTATGGGAACCACCGGAGGTGGCCAGTACAACTATGCTCCCGGATGGGATTATGTATTTGGCGATCAGGTGGATATCCGCTCAAGGGCGGCCCGGAATAATTGGCTGGTGAGCAATCCCAACCAGAACCAGTTCTACTCACAGGTCTACACTCGCAATTGGGGGTATAATGTGACGCTGGAACCGATCGCCGATCTACGCGTTGACCTGCGCGGTACCTACACACAGGGCGAGAACCTTCAAGCTTTGTTCATCGATACCACCGGGGTAGGGGATGATTTCAGAAGTTACAATGAGATGATCACAGGGAATTTCACGGTTTCCTTCATGTCCATCTCCACAGCTTTTGAGACTACTGGTGATGCCGAATCCAATTTCCAAAGTGATGCCTTTGACCAGTTCAAGGCGAATCGTCTTATCATCTCTGAGCGTCTGGCTCAGGAAAGGGCGATCGATGATCCCAATTACGTTCCCAACTTCATCGACGAACCAGACTCCTCACGTTACGGGTACGAAGGATACTCAGTGAGTTCACCCGATGTGCTGATACCTGCTTTCAGGGCGGCCTACGGTGGTAATGACGCCGGCCAGATCTCCCTGGATCCCTTCACAGGATTTGCCATCCCGAACTGGAACCTGAATTATACCGGCTTGATGAAGTTGGAGTGGTTCCGAAAGACCTTTACGTCCTTCACACTGAACCATTCCTATAGAAGTAATTATTCGATCGGGAATTATCAGACCAACCTGGAGAGACAGCAATTGATCGATGATGGTGACCTTCCCATAAACCCCAATGGTGATTTCATTCCTCAATACCAATATAGCCAGGTGAGTATCACCGAACAATTCGGGCCCCTAATTGGGTTCAACATGAGGATGAAGAACAATACCACTTTTCAGGTCAATTATAACAAGGATCGAAGGTTGAGCCTTTCTCTGACCAACAATCAGCTGACTGAGACCAAGGGAAGTACGGTCACTTTTGGAGCGGGATATATCCTGAAGGATGTGAAATTCAATTTTATCCGATTAGGGGCCAACCGAAGGGCGGTTTCCAGCAATCTGGAGCTCAAGGCTGATGTGAGCATTCAGGATAATATCACGGTCATTCGTCAGATCCTTGAGGGTACCAACCAGGCCAGTGCCGGCCAAAGGGTCATTATTGTAGGGGTCTCTGCTGATTATCAGATCAGCTCGCGGATCACAGCGCGGGTATTCTATGATCACAACGTGTCCACGTTTAAGACCTCGAATGCATTCCCGACCACCACAGGAAACGGTGGCGTGAGTATTCGCCTGAATTTGGGGCAATAAGCCGAAAAATTCCAGAAATCATAAAGGTGGGGTGTCCTCAATTATTATTTTTGAACCCATCATTTCAATCTCATAATTCGCATAGCATGAATATCCCGTCAGATCTCAAGTACACCAAGGACCACGAGTGGGTTCGCGTCGAGGGTGATGTAGCCATTGTTGGAATCACGGATTTCGCCCAGGGAGAGCTGGGAGATATTGTTTTTGTTGATGTTGACACGGTAGGGGAGAACCTCGATAAGGAGGAGGTTTTCGGAAGTGTTGAGGCAGTGAAGACAGTCAGTGATCTTTTTCTTCCGATCTCGGGTGAGATCGTTGAGTTCAACGAGGGACTCAATGATAGCCCTGATCTTGTGAATTCAGATCCCTATGGTGAAGGATGGATGGTCAAGGTGAAGATGAGTGATACCTCTGAAGTTGGTGACCTGATGGGAGCCGATGAATACAAGGATCTGGTCGGTGCCTGATACCAAAAAGATACACACTTACATTCGTAGAGCCCCGGCATTGATCTGGGGCTTTTTTGTCTTTTACTTCAGTCTCCTTCCATCTGACCGGATTCCCAAGACCTTGTTGGAATTCTCCGATCTTCTCCTTCATTTTCTGATCTATTCTTTTTGGATGGTCCTTTCCCTTTGGGCCAGACCATTTCCCACCCGCCCACCCCTCCGCCGTACGATCCTGGTCGGGGTGATCCTGATATCCCTTAGCTTGTTGATCGAGATCATTCAAGGAGTGTTCATCCCCGGAAGGACATTCTCCCTCCTCGATCTATTGGCCAATGGGACAGGAATCCTGATCGGGGGAACGATTGCCCGGTACTTAAGATTTTAGGCATTGTTTTTGAAGCATTAATGGTGAAAACATTGTTTCATCCTTAATCCGAGAAAACATGGCCAAGAATTTCAAAGACCTTCGTGAAAAGTATCGCCAACTCTTTTTTTGGGTAGGGTTGGTCATTGCTCTTTTTTTAGTTCTTCTCGCTTTCCAATGGCGTACCTATTACCAGTTGAAACTGAATGATCCGGTGGCCCTTTCAACCTTGGTTGAGGAGGATCCGATTCCTCAAACCTTTAGAGAACCCGAGAAGAATAAAAACATGGTATCTGACCCCAAACCTGGCGATGAGGAACCCGGAAAAGAAATTGAACCGGAACCAAAAAAGATCGCGGTAATCGATTTTGGATCTGAGGACGGAACGGATTCACTCGATCATATTCCAAACATCCGGATTCAGGATGATGAACCCATCCCGGTTTTCGATGTGGCCAATAAACCCATATTTCCAGGATGTGAGGATGAGATGGGAGAAGACGCCAGGCTGGCTTGTATGAACCTGAAAATGCGGGAATTCATCAATAAGGAGGCAACTTATCCCGAAGTGGCTCGCACCCTTAGAACGCAGGAGAAGATCTATGTGAGTTTTGTGATCGGTACGGACGGTGAGGTTCAGGATGTGAAGATCGCCCGAGGTACAGACGAATCCTTGAAGAGCGAGGCCATGAGGGTGATCCGAAAGTTACCAAAGATGAAGCCCGCTATGCAGGCAGGCCGAAAGGTACCGGTGACCCTGACCATTCCCGTAGACTTCAAGCTACACTGAAACCAGTGATGTTAACAGATCGTGAAATGGGGAATCCCTGTTTTCATCCTGATCAAAATATGTATCTTTAACCCCTAAATTTTCGTGCAAATGAAGAGCAGGAAG
>JAJLJK010000271.1:0-2909 GCA_033844885.1 Bacteroidota bacterium
TACCTGTTGATCGGAGGCGTCGGGTATTTGTGGTATCGCCACAAGAAAGCGGTCAAGTAGGGAAATTCTTCCTTTTTTCTGCCGTTATCCTGCTATATTTGTTGGCCTACTTGAGCTTCAAATAACCCTATTCGGATGACGCGTATTTTCCTGCTCCCCTTACTTTTTGTTCTTTCTGGAGCAGCATTCGGCCAAAAGAAGGCCTGGACCCTTCAGGAATGTGTCGAATATGCCATTCAGCATAATATTCAGGTTCGCCAATCAGCGAATAATGTGCTTTCTGCCAGAAATACTCAGGATGCGGCGTATGCCAATCTCCTTCCCAACCTAAACCTTCAGGGAGGGTATTTTTGGAATTTCGGTCTCAATATCGACCCTATCACCAACCTTCCCAGTCGTACGGATCGCCAGACCGCTAACCTCGCCTTGACCAGTTCCTGGGTGCTGTTTGACGGAGGGAGGAACTGGAACCAGATCTCCAGGAGCCGGGTAGATCTTGCCGCAGCTCAATATCGATTGGAAGGCATTCGGAATGATATCGGAATGAACGTTGCCAGCCAATACCTTCAGGTGTTGTTGAATAAGGAGTTGTTCCGGATCGCGGAGGAACAGGTCCAACAGAGCTCACGACAATTGGAGCGGGTGAAGAAGATGGTGGATGCTGGAGCAGCTCCTGAGGCAGATCTTTTCACCGCAGAGAGTCAATTGGCGAGGGATGAGCAAAATGCCATCGCCACCGAGAATAATGTGCAGTTATCCCTATTAAGTCTTGCTCAATTACTGATGCTGGAGGATCCTTATGCCTTTGACATCGTTGAGCCGGAAATGGAAGTGGCACCCAGTGGATTGTTGACCATGACCCCAAATCAGATCTATGAGACCGCTATCGGTATTCAGCCGAAGGTTCGAGCTGCGGAATACGATCTCAAGAGTTCGGAGGAATCCTATGACATGGCGGTTGGGACCTATTTACCCACCTTAAGCCTCAACGGCCAGATCGCCACTAATTATTCGAACCAGATCCCCGTATTTGAGGGAACGACCCCTACCGAGATCCCCATTGGCTATTACTATGATAATCAGGGAATCCCTCAACCAGTCTATACCCAAACAGAGGTGCCATTCGGGAGGGAAGTGAAATCATTCAATAACCAGGTTACCGATAATGTTAACCAATTCATTGGATTGAGTTTATCGATCCCCCTTTTTAACCGACTGCAAACGCGAAACCAGGTTCGAAATGCCAGGATCCAGATCGAGAATAATCGCCTGAATCTAGAAAATACCCGGAATACCCTTCGTCAAGATATTCAAAGAGCCCATGCTGACGCTACAGCCTCGCTGAAGAGTTATCAGGCCGCGCAGAAATCCGTCGCAGCGAGCAAGGCCAATTTTGAGAATGCAGAACAAAGGCGTTCGGTGGGTGCGATCTCTCAATATGATTTCGACACTGCCAGGAACAATTACCTGCGATCTCAAAGCGAACTGCTTCAGGCCAAATATGATTACATCTTTAAGATCAAGGTGCTTGAATTCTACCTGACCAATGAACTTCCTACACAAATCCAGCAGCCATGAGTAAGACCTGGAAGATCCTTTTGATCATTATTTTCTCCCTTATTGTCCTATTGGTCGTTGCGAAGCGGGCCGGATGGATCAATCCTTCAGGAAAGGCGTTTCAGGTTGAAACAGCTGAGGTCCATCGTGCCAGGATCGTTCAGACGGTCATTGCCAGTGGCAAGATCCAACCGGAGGTCGAGGTCAAGATCTCACCGGAAGTTAGCGGGGAGATCATTGAACTGCCCATTGTTGAAGGGCAATCGGTGGAAAAGGGGGACCTTCTGGTCCGTATCAACCCGGATATCTACGTCTCCGGTGTGAATCGGGCGCAAGCCAGTGTAAACTCCGCTAAGGCTGGACTATCGCAGTCAAAGGCCCAATTGATCGAGGCCGAGAACAATTTCAATCGGAACCAAAAACTCTTTGAGGAAAAGGTCATATCCCAAGCCGATTTTGACGCGATCAATCGCGCCTATCAAGTGGCCAAACTTCAGGTGGAGGCCTCCGAATATCAGCTGCAAAGCGCACAGGCAACTTACCGCGAAGCACAGGATAATCTTAAGCGCACTACCATTTATGCGCCTACTTCGGGAACCATCAGCTCACTGAGTGTCGAACTAGGAGAGCGAGTAGTGGGAACGGCTCAGATGGCAGGGACCGAGTTGTTGAGGATCGCCAATCTCCAGGAAATGGAAGTGGTGGTCGAGGTGAATGAGAATGATATCGTCCAGGTTGAGGTCGGTGATACAGCTGTCATTGAGGTAGACGCTTTTCTTGAAGATGAATTCAAGGGAGTGGTTACCGAGATCGCCAATTCTGCTAATACCATTGGAACATCTGCAGATCAGGTGACTAATTTCGAGGTCAAGATCCGCATTCTGAAAAGTTCCTACCAACATTTGATGCCAGAAGGGGATCTGAAAAGCCCATTTCGGCCAGGGATGACCGCTACTGTCGAGATCCAGACCAGAACGGTTTCCAATGCCCTTAGCGTTCCCATTCAAGCGGTCACCACACGACAGGATACCTCTCGTGAAGCGAAATCCTATAAGATGCGAGGGACCTCAAGCTCCGTCGAGAGTGACGAGACCTTTGAGGTGGTTTTTGTTCTGAAGGAAGGCAAGGCGGAACTTCAGGTCGTAAAGACGGGTATTCAGGACGAACAGGTCATCCAGATCACCAAGGGATTGGAAGAGGGTCAAACCATCATTTCCGGACCCTACTCGATCGTCAGTCGGGATCTGAAGAACGGATCCGAGGTTGAGGTCAAGACTGGGGCTGAAAAAGAAGAGGATGACAGATAGGAATCTCCTTTGTATTGAGACCGCTACCCGAAATTGCAGCGTTGC
>JAJLJK010000272.1:0-3180 GCA_033844885.1 Bacteroidota bacterium
ATCAGTTATTTTCTATCACTACCCTTTTGTGGGCAGATCGAAACGAAAGCCAATATACGTCATCCGACCAAAGACCGGACCCCAAACATACTGACTGTCGAACCATTGACCATAGGGATCATCAGGGGCGATGATAGGGTCATTCTGCCGGAAGTCAAAGACATTCTCCATTCCAATATAGACCTCCCACCCAGTTTTCCAACTTTTGTTGACCTGAAGATTCACCAACCACGTATCCGGCGAAAGCCGCTCCCTTTGCCACTCAACAGGATACCCTTCGGTAGAGGGAAGCGTCTTGGGACCAAACCAATTCATGGTAGCATCCATCTTCCATCCACCACCAGGTGAATATCCCAAATTCGCGAAAGCACGATGGGTAGGGATCTGATAGGCACTGGATAGACCATTGACAAAATTCTCTTTTGCATCAATGTATTTGTAGGCCAAACGCATTTCCAATCCTGCCGTGATCTCTTGATCCCATTGTACAAGCACACTGGTACTTTGACTTCCCTGACCATATAAAAGGACCGCAGACCGGAAGACTGCATCGAGATCCGTGATCAGTTTCTGTTCAAACCACGTGTGGAACGCGTCTATGTGAATGGTCCCTGGCGAATTGAACAGCAGGAACATCTGGCTGATACTGGCTCCGGCATTCCACCCAATCTCTCGGTCAAAACGCGGTTCGCCCAAAAATTGAACTTCACGAGAGGAGGCGAGAACGCTGATGTTCTCCGAAAGCACATTGGCGGTCCTCTGTCCACGTCCGCCGCCGATCCGGAAGGTGGTCTTACGGCCGATCTGCTGACGCAAATGGATCCTAGGTGTCAATATGGTTCCGAACAACGAATTCTGATCCAACCTGATCCCTCCTACCAGAGTGGTGGCATCACTGGGTTTCCAGCTATACTCAAAATAAACTCCCGGAACCCACTCGGTCCGCTCAAGTGAATAAAGATTCCTGCCCGAAACGGAATCGAGGTCTTCATTTACCTGATCATACTGGAAACTCACCCCCGTGCGTATTAGGTGTTTCTCCGATCCCAACTCATCTTGAAAGATCGTGTTGAGATAGAACGAACTCTGAGAGGACCCCAATTGCCTATTACCCAAAGTTGCCGATTTTTCCTGATGACTGATCGAATAGATGGATCCAAAACTACGATCGGCCTTGGTTTTAAAGACATAGCCATTCTTTCCGAACAACTCAAACCTTTGATTGGTGGAGCGGAAGGTCCAGGGGTCTCTTCCACTTTCGGCATCGAACAGATCTCCGATCTGGCCACTTTCAGTTCGATCGAGATCCACATTCACTCCGACCTGGCCTTCCCAACCGCTCCCCGGTACATAATGCCATCGATTCAAAAAAGAGAACCGATCGCCAATGGGCATGTCAGAGAATCCATCTCCATTGCGATCCATAGCAATAGGAATGGTACTTCCGTGGATAAGTGCTGCTGTTGAAAGTCGGTTGGATATCTGATGAGAGGCCCCAACATTCAATTCGGCCCGGGCCCCTTGGTTCAAAAATCCATTCACGAAGAACCTAGGCATGTCCTCAGGCTTCCAAAGATCAATATTGATCTGACCTGAAATGGACTCGTATCCATTCAGGACCGAACTCAACCCCTTGGTCAGTTGAAGGCCAGAAACAAAAGGTCCCGGGATGGAACTCAGTCCATTCACCGCATTCAAACCTCGAACGAGGGGAACATTCTCGCGCTGGATCAGTACATACTTTCCGGAAAGCCCTAGCATTTCGATCTGCCGGGTTCCTGTTACGGCATCCGAAAAAGAGATATCCACGGTCGCATTGGTCTCAAAAGACTCACTTAGATTGCAACAAGCAGCCTTCTTCAATTCCTTATCATCGATCCGAAAAGAAAGATCCGCCCGCTTTACATCAATGGTGGTCTCCTTGCTTCGACCTTCGACCTGAACCTCTCCGAGAACTTCCCCCTCCACCTTGAGCTCGAAATCCACAGTTCCCTTGCGAGAGATAATGATCTTCTTCTGCGGAAGATGACCGATGAATGTGGCGATAAGGGTGGTGGAACCTTCGGGTTTTTCGATCGAATAGGCCCCATTGGCATCGGTTGAGGTGGATACCTCCGAACCCTCCCAGTAAACCTGAGCTCCAACCAAAGCTTCACGTCCGTCTGGCCCAACGCCATAGACGGTTCCGGTGATCTGGCCTTGAGTTGTGGTGAGCCATGTCAATGAAACAATGAATAGGAAGGATCTCATTGTCCGTGGACCTTCTTCTCGTGGGCTTCGATGACCTTGGGATCACGGTACTTGCAACAGCCATGAAGCTTCTCGTAGGCCCACTCAGGAGCTGCGGCGTATTCTGTGTCGTATCCGGAAGCATTGATCGCAAGACCGATCTTCTCAAGATTGGTCTTCTCGGGATCAAAGGTGACCTGAAGGATCTTGGTTTCCGGTGACCAGGAGGCATTTTTCACCCCTTTGACAAGGGCGGCCTTTTCAATGGTCTCCTGGCACATCTCACAGACCCCGTTCACGATCATGGTGGTATCCACCTCCTGGCCGAAGGAGAAATGAACACTCACCAAAAGGAATAATGTTAGAATGAAATTTTTCATAGTAGCAGTTTGAATATTAGACATTGATCGATCCGATTGGATGCCTGTCTACAAACGAAACTGCTGAAAAAGGATATTTCTCGAAAAATAGGAAGGGGGATCCTTAAGCTTTAAAATGAGAGGGGATGAAGGGATGGATTCCGGGCCATACCAGACCCATGGATCGTCTATCAAAGGACTTTGGGCAACGAGATCCATATCCTCATTGACCGGAAAGATCATGGGATCGAGGGAAGAGGGAACGACCACGGTTTCCAAACCACAGCAATCTTCATTCATCCTTTCCGAAGAGCAGCATTCCATTTCCATGGAACAATCATCCTGTGCCTTCATCTCACAGGTGATCTGCTGCCAAACGAACCCACTCCCTGCCAATTGAAGGGCAAGGATCAATAGGAATGTTCCGATCTTATTCCAAATAGACATGGGCCAAAGGTACTGATCGTGATCCTGATCGACCAAAATGACTGATTCAGAGATTCCGAGATCAGGGTGACCGGTGGAATGGAGGTTTTAGACGATCTGCTGGCCAAAATTCATTATCTTACTAGGGAACAAACACTTACCCATC
>JAJLJK010000273.1:0-5699 GCA_033844885.1 Bacteroidota bacterium
GTTGGATCCATTCAGGATTTCGGTGATCTTCATGATCTATTATTCATTTATGACAGGAGCAAGCCATTTCCGGGCCTCCTCAATGGTGATTTCACGTCTTTTTGCATAGTCTTCGACCTGGTCCATCCCGATACGTCCCAAACCGAAATACTTGCTTTCGGGATGAGCGAAATAGTACCCTGATACCGATGCGGCCGGATACATCGCCAGACTTTCCGTCAAGGTGATCCCCATTCGCTCGGCATTGAGCAGTCTGAAGATGGTTCTTTTCTCCAGGTGATCGGGACAGGCCGGATAACCCGGTGCAGGTCTTATTCCCTCATACCTCTCGCGGATGAGTTCCTCGTTGCTCAGGTTCTCTCCCGGCGAATAGCCCCAATATTCCTTCCGAACACGTTGATGAAGATATTCGGCAAAGGCCTCTGCAAGTCTATCTGCAAGAGCCTTGATCAGTATGGAATGATAATCATCGTGGTTCTTTTCGAATTCTTCCACCTTCTTTTCCAGTCCCAATCCGGCTGTGACCGCAAAGAAGCCCATATGATCGGTTCGTCCGTCCTTAGGGTGACTGATAAAGTCAGAGAGGGCCAGGCTGGGTTGACCTTCTTTCTTGGTTCCTTGTTGACGCAGGGTCAAAAAGGTACCTAATGTATTGCCCTCCAAGTCCAGGAGGTCGATATCATCCCCATTCGGAATGGCAGGATAGAGAGCGAATACACCATTGGCCCGAAGCCAGTTCTTAGAAATGATCTGATCAAGCATCCGATCAGCATCTTCCTTCAACTTTGTGGCCTCTTCTCCCACCTTCTCGTCTTTGAGAATGTCAGGGTATTTTCCAAATAGTTGCCAACTCTGAAAGAACGGTGTCCAGTCGATGAATGGAACCAGTTCTTTGATCGGAACATTAGGGAGATGATGGATTCCTGGTCGTCTGGGAGCGGGAGGCATGGGTTGAGAGAGTGTGAACCTGTTGGCCCTGGCCTCCTTTATGGGTATGAGCTCCTTTTTGTCCAGATGTCTTTTGTAGCCCTCCCTCACCTTGGCATAGTCCTCCTTGATCGAATGTCGGTAAGCCTCACTTCGATTGCGTTGCAGAAGTTCTGATGCCACAGTGACACATCTGGAGGCATCATTCACATGAACCACGGCATGAGAATATTCGGGGTCTATTTTGACAGCCGTGTGGGCTCTCGAGGTGGTGGCTCCTCCGATCAGAAGGGGAATTCCAAATCCTTGACGCTCCATTTCTCGGGCAAGATGGATCATCTCGTCCAGGGAGGGTGTGATCAAACCACTTAAACCGATCATATCCACCTCTCTTTTCCGCGCGGTCTCCAGTATCTTCTCCGGTGGAACCATTACGCCGAGATCGATGACCTCATAATTATTGCATGCTAGGACCACTCCCACGATGTTCTTTCCGATATCATGAACATCCCCTTTAACCGTAGCCAACAGGATTCGTCCCTTTCGGGGTTGATCCGAATCCTTCTCTGCTTCGAGGAAAGGGAGAAGATAGGCCACAGCCTTCTTCATGACCCTTGCACTTTTCACCACTTGAGGAAGGAACATCTTTCCGGATCCGAACAGGTCGCCGACGACATTCATTCCATCCATAAGAGGCCCTTCGATGACCTCCAGAGGTTTGGCAAACTCGTGCCGAGCTTCCTCAACATCCTCCTCAATATGGTCTGCGATTCCCTTCACAAGGGCATGGGTCAGTCGCTCTTTGACAGGAAGCTCTCTCCATTCCTGTTTCTCCGCTGCGGTCCTTTCCTTGCCTTCAAAGTTCTCTGCAAACGAGAGAAGCCGTTCGGTGGCATCTTCCCTTCGGTCGAGCAGAACATCCTCCACATGGATCAGTAGATTCGGATCGATCTCTTCATAGACCTCCAATTGTGCGGGGTTGACGATCCCCATATCCATTCCGTGCTGGATCCCATGGTACAAAAAGGCGGAATGCATTGCCTCGCGAACCGCTTCATTTCCTCTAAAGCTGAACGAAACATTGCTGACCCCTCCAGAAACCCTTGCATGGGGTAGGTTCTCCTTGATCCATTTTGTTGCCTCAAAGAAATCGAGAGCATTTCTGCGATGCTCCTCCATTCCGGTAGCTACAGGAAAGATGTTCGGGTCGAAGATGATATCCTCGGGTGGAAAACCGACCTTTTCGGTGAGTAACCGATAGGCCCTTTCACAGATCTCGATCCTTCTATCGTAAGTGTCTGCCTGTCCTTTCTCATCAAAGGCCATGACGATGACCGCCGCTCCATACCTAAGGATCTTTCTGGCGTGGTCAATGAAGCTTTCTTCTCCTTCCTTAAGAGAAATGGAATTGACCACTGATTTACCCTGAACGCATTTGAGCCCTGCCTCGATGATCTCCCATTTGGAGGAATCGATCATGATGGGGATCCTTGCAATATCGGGCTCTGCCGCAATCAGATTCAGGAAAGTGGTCATGGCTTCCACACCATCGATCATTCCTTCGTCCATGTTGATATCAAGGATCTGTGCTCCTCCTTCCACTTGATGGCGTGCTACCTCAAGAGCCTCATCAAATTTTCTCTCCCGGATCAGCCGCAGGAATCTTCGTGAACCGGTCACATTACATCGCTCACCAACATTCACGAAATTACTATCTGGGGTGATCACCAAGGGCTCGAGTCCAGAAAGTCGCAATGGGCGTGGTATCAAGGTATCGGTTGTTTGGGGCATATCAGGAGGGGATCTGTTCGTTGGTGATCGCTCTGGGTTGAAAGGTTGCTGCAAGGTCAGCGATCCTTCGAATGTGTTCGGGACCAGTTCCACAACAGCCCCCGATGATATTCACCAAACCCAATTCAAGGTATTCTCTGACCTGGTCGGCCATCAACTCTGGGGTTTGGTCATATTCTCCAAAGGCATTTGGAAGCCCTGCATTGGGATGAGCGCTTACAAGGAATGGTGCTTTTCGGGATAGGGTCTGCAGATAGGGTAATAATTGTGAGGCGCCGAGAGCACAATTCAACCCGATCGACAAAAGGGGCATATGCTCCAGACTGATCAGGAAGGCTTCGGTGGTCTGTCCGCTAAGGGTTCGTCCACTGGCATCGGTGATGGTGCCAGAGACCATGATGGGAAGAATTCTTCCTTTTTGGTCAAAGACCTCTTGAATGGCCACAAGGGCGGCTTTGGCATTGAGGGTATCAAATACTGTCTCCACCAACAGGAGGTCCACACCTCCATCCATCAGCGCATCGACCTGTTCCTTGTATACATCCTTGAGGTGATCAAAGAAAATGGCCCTATAGCCCGGATCGTTCACATCCGGACTTAATGAAAGGGTTCGGTTGGTTGGCCCAATGGACCCCGCCACAAATCTTGGTTTCTGTGGCTCCTGCTTAGTGAAGGATTCCGCTGCATCCTTTGCCAGGCGCGAAGCTTCGAGATTGATCTCGCGAACCTGTTCTTCCATGCCATAATCGGCCATGGAGATCCGATTGGAATTAAAGGTGTTGGTTTCCAAAATATCTGCCCCAGCCTCCAAATAGGCCCTATGGATCTCAGCTATGATGGCTGGTTGAGTAAGGGCCAACAGGTCATTATTTCCCTTTTGGCTGTAGGGATGAGAGGCAAACCTTTCTCCCCGATATTGGTCCTCAGAAAGATTGTGTCGCTGGATCATTGTGCCCATGGCACCATCCAGAACGAGTAATCTTTTCCTTGCGATTTCTTCAATGGTCATGACAGGTCATTTTTATTGACCTATCCAGATTTCCAAAAGTTCAGGGGGATGTGTGAGGGCGACCCTCGACTCATCTTTCCACAAACCTGTGGTGGGAGGTAGCACCCGGCTTTTTCCGGGTTGCTAAGACTTCGCAGGGCCCAATCCCTCAGTCTTTCTGGATAAGTCGAATCAAAGAAAAGACAAAACTTGGAACCTCGCAACAGGTTCGCCATGTAGAATTGACTCCATTCGGAAGGAATCGGTGACCATATGATCGTTCATTTGGAATATTTTCTACTTTTGAGGCCGACGTGGAGAGATTTGACTGATTGCAACCACGATAAAAAATGCTAAAGCAGTGCTTCTACCCACAGCAGCATTGATTTGGTCAGGTCTCTCCCAAACCTTTTTATTGATCACTTAAAAACTCATTGCTGTGTCGTATTTCTTCACTTCCGAATCTGTTTCTGAAGGTCACCCAGACAAGATCGCCGACCAGATCTCCGATGCTGTCCTGGATCACTTTCTGGTTGAGGACCCCCGATCCAAAGTGGCTTGCGAAACCCTTGTCACCACCGGGCAAGTTGTTCTTGCTGGTGAGGTGAACTCCAAGGCCTATGTAGATCTCCAGCAGATCGTTCGCGATGTCATTGCCAGGATCGGATATACAAAGAGCGAATATATGTTCGAGGCCAATTCTTGTGGTGTTCTCTCTGCCATCCATGAACAGAGCCCGGATATCAACCGCGGAGTTGACCGTGGAGAGGATCCTACCAAACAAGGTGCCGGAGATCAGGGAATGATGTTCGGTTATGCCACCAACGAGACCAAGAACTACATGCCTCTTGCACTGGATCTTTCTCACAAGATCCTTCAGGAATTGGCCAAGTTGCGTCGTGAAAATCGTGATATCCAATATCTCCGCCCGGATGCCAAGGCTCAGGTGACCATCCAGTATTCTGAGGACCACAGACCTGAGAGGATCGAGGCGATCGTTGTAAGCACCCAGCACGATGAATTCATTTTGGCCGAGGACGGAAGCGAGGCGGGTCGAAAAGAGGCTGAGGAGGCCATGTGTAATCGCATTGCCGAGGATATCAAGGTCATTCTCATTCCACGTGTCAAGGCCCTTTTGGAACCCGAACTTCAGGCCTTGTTCGATGATCAAATCAAATACCATATCAATCCTACCGGTAAGTTTGTGATCGGAGGACCCCACGGAGATGCCGGACTTACAGGAAGGAAGATCATTGTGGATACCTATGGAGGAAAAGGAGCCCATGGAGGTGGTGCTTTCAGTGGAAAGGACCCTAGTAAGGTGGACCGCTCTGCGGCTTACGCTGCACGTCACATCGCAAAGAATATGGTGGCAGCAGGTGTGGCTGACCAAATGTTGGTTCAATTGAGTTATGCCATTGGGGTAGTTGAACCTATAGGAGTATTTGTCGAAACCTACGGAACCTCAAAGGTGGACCTCTCTGATGGTGAGATCGCAGAAAGGATCAAGAACCTATTCGATCTCCGACCAGGAATGATCGAGAAGAACCTCAACCTTCGCTCTCCCATCTACAGCGAGACCGCAGCATATGGGCATATGGGAAGAGAACCCAGACTAGCCCGAAAGACTTTCCAGTTCCCCGGAAATCGAGAAGAAACCGTTGAGGTTGAACTATTCACGTGGGAAAAGCTGGACCGGGTGAATGATATCAAATCGGAATTCGGCATCTGACCTGAATTCCTCCATTCTTGCGTGCCAGGCCTCCAAAAACGGAGGCCTTTTATTTTACTGTGGATCAAGATGGTATGGACTTCAAAAAAGAAAATGATTAACTTTCCTCCTTTAACCCCAGTAGTCATGAAAAGTAGGATCAGCCTTTTATTCATTTTTCTTCTTTCCGCTTTCGCGGGATTTTCGCAGGATGACCCCAACCTCAGGGATAAGGTCATGAATAGCATCTGGTTGCTTGTCGAACCGCAGGAATTTCCCCTC
>JAJLJK010000274.1:0-18621 GCA_033844885.1 Bacteroidota bacterium
AACAGCCTTACGCTGAATGCTCCATGGATGCGTCTGATCGTTTGTCCTGCTTCTAATGCTGCTGCTTGTATGGCATTGAGCGTTGAGGAAGTAGCTGCCGAAATGGAGATCGTTGTAGGTCAGGATGTGGCTAACAACACCGTAGTGATCAACTTCAACCAAGTGTTGGGTGGTAACTATGACATCCTCATGACTGACATCAAAGGTTCTGTGATGGTAGATCGCACTGTAGTGGCTAGCAATGGTCACCAGGAAGTGATCGATGCATCTGAACTGCCCGTAGGTGTTTACCTCCTTACCGTTAAGGGTGAGCAAGGCCTCAACACTTACAAGGTGATGGTTCAATAACATAGACCATATCCCTAATAAGGAAAGGCTCCGCAATGCGGAGCCTTTTTTATTTCATTCAAACAGAGATGATGAAACTGAAAAGTATATTGAATCTCAACTACCGTGCTGCCGACTATCTCTCTGTAGAGCGGTCTTTAAGCGCTTGAAAAGATTAGAGCGGAAAACATAATCCACCACATCCTGATTCTCGGAATGTAGGATCTCATTCTTTGACCCTTCCCAAGCCTTTCTTCCATCCTTAATCAAGAGGACCTTATCCCCTATCTCAAGGACCGAGTTCATATCATGCGTATTGATCACCGTGGTCATACCGAATTCATAGGTGATCTCCTGGATCAGGTTGTCGATCACGATAGATGTTTCCGGATCCAGACCTGAATTGGGCTCATCGCAAAAAAGGTATTTGGGATTCATTGAGATCGCCCGGGCGATCGCTACCCTTTTCTGCATTCCCCCACTGATCTCAGCTGGGAAAAGGTGATTCACATTTTGCAAATTGACACGGTTCAAACAGAAATTGACCCGGTCGAGTTTTTCCTCAGGGGTCATCTCAGTGAACATGTTCAAGGCGAACATGACGTTCTCCTCGACGGTCAACGAATCGAACAAGGCACCTCCTTGGAAGACCATTCCGATCTCCTTTCGAAGTTCTTTGCCCTCTTTCTTCGTCATTCCGCTGATGGGCCTATCCTCAAAGAATATCTCCCCGGCTGTAGCCTGATAGAGTCCGAGAATACACTTCAAAAAAACGGTCTTACCACTACCACTCCGTCCAATGATGAGATTGGTCTTCCCTTTCTCAAATGTGGTGTCGATCCCTTTGAGAACCTCGGTATCACCAAACGACTTATATATTCCTTCAACTCGGATCATCAGGTACTCAAAAGGATATCGGTCAACAAATAATTGGCAAGGATGATGGCCACACTACTATTCACCACCGCATTGGTTCCTGAGATCCCAACTTCCACAGCTCCGCCCTTCACCGTGTAACCGAAATAAGAGGAGATGGAGCTGATTAGGAATGCAAAAACGACCGTCTTGATCAGTGCGTAGGTGATATAGAAGGGGTTGAAACCCAATTTCAGTCCGAGCATAAAATCTCCGCCCGCCACCATTCCGGTGAAACCTCCTGCGAGATATCCTCCCAATAGTCCAAGGAACATTGAGATGCTGATTAGGATAGGATTAAAAAGGATGCAGGCCACAACTTTGGGCATGATCAGGTAGGATGCGCTATTCACACCCATCACCTCCAAAGCATCGATCTGTTCGGAGACCCGCATGGTCCCAAGCATGGAGGCAATGTTCGAGCCGACCTTACCGGCAAGGATCAAGCTGACCATGGTGGGTGAGAACTCCAGGATGATGGACTCACGCGTAGCGATGGCAATATAATAGTCGGGTACAAGTGGATCATCCAGATTCAACGCGGTCTGAATGGTCACAACGGCCCCAACAAAAAGGGAGATGATAGAAACGATCCCCACGGAATCGATTCCCAGGTGGTCGATCTCGCGCATCAGGGACTTTCGGTACTCCCTCCAATTCTCCGGTTTTTTGAAAACGCGTTGCATCAGGAAGAAGAAGTCTCCGATGCCGCGGATGAGGCGATATATCATGTCGCTAAAATAACAGTAATTTTGTTTGTGAAGAACGCATTAAAAACCCCTGGAATGAGGTCCTCGATCTGGTTGAAAATAACGGCCCTATCCATCATCCTTTTCCTGACCGGTTGTGGAATGGGAAAGGATTGTGATTGTCCTACCTTTGGCAAGAACGCCCCACAAACCAACGAGGTGCACGGATGAAAAGACTTCATCCCTTTCTGCCGCCGCCCTCCCATCCACTGGTGGACAAACTCTATCACGAGTTTCCCATCCCCATCAGGGTCAAGAAGGCCAGGAAGACCAAATTGGGGGATTACCGCCCTCCCCATCAGGGGAAACCCGCTACCATTTCCATCAATAACAATCTGAATCCCTTCGCCTTCCTCATTACTTTGTTACATGAGTATGCACACCACTTCACCTGGATGAATTATGAGGAAAAGGCTGCCCCCCATGGAAAGGAATGGAAGGTCTATTACGTCCGTCTGATCAGGCATTTTCTTGAACGTGGTGTCTTTCCAAAGGAACTCGAACCTGCCCTAATCAAACATATTTCAAATCCCGCCAGCAGCAGTTGCTATGATGTCCATCTATCCCGTGAACTAAGAAGGTATGACTCTCCAGGAGTCAAGCAAATGATCGAGGTTCTAGAGTCCTTGCCGGAGGGCAGTTTGTTTGAATATGGTAAAGGACGGGTTTTCGAAAAAAGGGAACGACTTAGGAAACGATATAAGTGTTTCGAGAGCAAGACGGGAAGGATCTATCTATTCCATCCCCTTGCAGAGGTCAAGCCCCTCGATCGTTTACCCTAAATTTGCACGGCAAAAGACAGAATAGATGAAAGACCTTTTCTCTACAGATCTCACCCTGGGAATTCTCGGCGGAGGACAGTTGGGCAAGATGCTGCTCACCGAGACCCGGAAGTATGATATCCGAACCAAGGTTTTAGATCCATCTGCGGATGCCCCCGGGAGATTGAGCTGTAATCAATTTGTTCTAGGTGATTTCAAGGATTTCGATACGGTTTATTCTTTCGGAAAGGATGTTCAATACCTGACCATCGAGATCGAAAGTGTCAACACAGATGCTTTGGAAAAACTCAGAGATGAAGGAGTGAGTGTCAATCCATCTCCAGAGGTGATCAAGATCATTCAGAACAAGGCGGGGCAAAAGGAATTCTACAGGGATCATCAGATCGCCACCTCACCTTTCCTGACATTTGGGTCCAAGGCCGAGCTCCTTGAGGCGGTTGAGCAAGGGTCGGTCACCATACCATTTGTTTGGAAGGCCGCCAGTGGCGGATACGACGGATTTGGTGTTTCGATCGTCAAGAAGAAAGAGGACCTATATCCACTCGGCGAGGGAGCATGTATCGCTGAGGATCTCATTCCATTTGAAAAGGAGCTTTCGGTGATCGTGGCAAGGAATGCCCAAGGTGAAATGAAGTGTTTTCCCACGGTGGAAATGGAATTTCATCCCACGGCAAACCAGGTCGAATATGTACTCTGTCCTGCAGACCTCAGCAATGATCTTGATTCTAAGGCCCGCGATCTGGCCATGAAGGTGGCCGACGCATTAAAACTGGAAGGAGTCCTTGCTGTGGAAATGTTTCTAACCCGGGAAGGAGAAATCCTCGTGAATGAATCTGCGCCACGAACTCACAACAGCGGTCATCTTACGATCGAGAATAATTACACTTCTCAGTTTGAGCAGCATCTTCGAGCTGTTTTGGGTCTTCCTCTTGGGGATACGACCATGAAATGTCCGGCTGTGATGGCCAATCTGGTCGGAGCAGAAGGGCATTCTGGGGATGTCACCTATGAAGGGTATGGGGATCTTTTGGCCATGGCGGGGGTGAACATCCACATCTATGGAAAAAGACAGACCCGCCCATTTAGGAAAATGGGGCACGTCACTGTCATTGGAAAGACCAGGGCTGAGGCCCGGGAAATGGCGGAGCGCGCCAAAGAAGGAATTCAAGTTAAATCGATCAAATCATAGGTCATGATAGGAATCATCATGGGGAGCAAGAGCGATCTTCCCATCATGCAGGAAGCTGCGGATGTTCTCAAGGAACTCGGAGTCCCATTTGAGATCACCATTGTATCTGCACATCGCACACCGGAAAGGATGTTTGACTACGCAAGAGAGGCCCACAAACGGGGACTCAAGGTCATCATTGCCGGGGCTGGCGGAGCAGCTCATCTTCCGGGGATGGTTGCATCTCTTTCGCCTCTCCCAGTAATTGGGGTTCCTGTGAAATCCCGTAACAGCATTGATGGATGGGACTCGGTTCTTTCAATCTTACAGATGCCTGCAGGGGTTCCCGTAGCCACTGTTGCCCTGGATGGAGCCCGAAATGCTGGAATACTTGCGGCGCAGATCATTGGTTCGCAGAATGCAGAGATCCTAGAGAACGTGATGCGTTTCAAAGAAGGGCTAAAGACCAAGGTCCTTCGGTCTGTCGAGGAAATGGACAATAAAAAATGAAAAAAGGCCGCAGTTGCGGCCTTTTTTTTCCCTCTTACCTTTCCCCTTACATAGAGGACCGAAGGAAATCCATATATCGTTTCTTCATATCATCATAGAGTCGAATAAAGGTCTCCATCTTATCTCTTTGCTCCACGTGATTATCGAAAAGGACGTGGTCGATGGTAACGGGATGATCCTTGGCATATTCAGCTAACTTCTTATCGTGCGCCTTAAATTCATGCAGGAGTTCATCGATCACCTCATCCTGACGGATGAATTGATTTTGAAAAGCCTCAGCCTGAGCAAGGACTTCCTTGTCCGTCCATCGACGAACCACCTCGCCCAGCTGATCATTGAAGATCCTTAATTGATCCTTGAAGAACCGCAATTCGTTCATCCAGATCCGATGTTCGAAATGCAGGTCATTGATATGGACACGTTCCTGTATCATGGTGATAGCGTATTTGGTTTACTTAAATGTACGCCAATCACCTCCTTTTTACCCTGCCAAAAGTCAGGGTTTACAAGGATCTTAGAAGATTTAGAAGCTGCTCTTTTTTGCGATTTGCAACGGGTACTCGGCTGTCGTCTTCCATGACCACATATCCGCCATCGGCCTGAACATATTTCTTGACATAGTTCATATTTACCAGGTGCGATTTATGGATCCTTTCAAAGTTGAATCCATTGAGCATATTGTCAAATTCCTTTAGGGTCTTGGAGGCCAGAAGCATCTTTCCTGTCGTCAGGAAGAACTGGGTATAATTACTCGACGATTCGCAACGAATGATATCCGAGATTTTGAGAATGTGCATTCCATCCGAACTTGGAATAACGATCTTTTTGGGCATTTGATTCCCACCTCTGAAATTCTCCAACAGAACATTCAGATCACCTCGTTCGCCGGACGAATGTTTTTCCTCCACCTTTCGAATAGAACGAACTAATTCTTCTGCATCGATAGGCTTGAGAAGATAATCCAGGGCACTGAATTTTATGGCCTGCAAGGCATACTCATCGTGAGCAGTTGTAAAAATGATCTCCCCGTTTATATGCTCTCCCTCCTTTTCCATTTTCTCAAGGATCTCGAATCCACTTTCTCCGGCGAGCTTTACATCCAAAAAGATGACGTCCGGTTGATGGGTACGGATAGCGACCATGGAGCTGGAAACATCTGCTGCCTCGTAAATGGAGGAGATCTCCGGGCAGAACAATTTCAGTTTTCCTTTTAGTGCCTCGCGGCTATTCTCTTCATCATCAATGATCAGTGCTGAAATCATATGGGCGGCAATTATTAGGTAGGTCTGAGTTTAAAAGTATAAAAAAAGGAATGCTGAGATCATGATAATGATTCACAGTGGCAGAATTGCGAGTGACCGACATCAAAAGTCCTCCGATTCGAAGGGAAGTGAAAGAATGACCCTTGTCCCGGCTGGATTCCCTGAGGGGTCAAACAGGTCCTGTATATCCAGTCTGAATTCACCATCCTCTTTCTGACGCAATAATTGAAGTCGTTCGTTAGTGATCTCTGTGGCCATACTTCGATGTTGAGAGATCCGTTCGGCCATTTCGGAAGCTTTTTGCCTTCCAATTCCATTATCCTCAACGATGACCCTGAGTTCTTCATTCTCATGCTTGAAAAGGATCCGGAGAAATCCTCCGGACTCCATGGGGCGCAGGCCATGAAGGATGGCGTTCTCACACAGAGGCTGGATCAACATTGGCGGCAACATGACCGCATATGGATCGAGGTCCTCCTCGATCTGGATCTCATACTCGAAGGAGCCACTGAATCTCAGTTGTTCAAGACTTAGATAATTCTGAAGGATCTGAGTCTCTGTTTGCAAGGGGATCTTGTGCTCCCTGCTACTCTCCAGTGTCAATCTCATCAATTTGGCAAACCGATTCAAATACTGAGTGGCCTGCTTCTGGTCATTCTTAAATATGAATCCATTGATACTTTCCAATGCATTGAAAATGAAGTGAGGATTCATTTGAAGTCGAAGTGCCTGGCCTTCTAACTCGGCAAGTCGGTTCTGCATGGCCACCCTTTTATTGATCTGACGGATCCTAAAGCGCAATCCAAGATAGATCAGCACCCCTATTGTAGAAACCACCAGAACAAAGAACCACCAGGTCAACCAGAAGGGTGGAGAGACATGGAATGAGAATGGCTCCGCGGGATACCAGGATCCCGTTTGGTCGGGCCAACGAACCTCTAATTGAAATTCAAAATCCCCGTCCGGAAGGCTGGTGAATACAGCCTCATGGCGTTCACCAGCCGGGGTCCATTCGTCAGAAAGTCCCTTTAACCTATACCGATATTGAACTTCCCTTCCATAGACCTCGGATGGAGAGGAGAATTCGAATCTGAAATAATTTTGGTCATATTCTAGTCTTGGTGATTCAGGACCCGGCCCCCATCCGCCGAAAGGCCATCCGGCTTCAGCCCATTGCCCCCCCTTGAGGTTAAGTTCTACCTTTTGGATCCGTGCACCCGGATTTGTCGGTCCACTTCTGAATCGACGCTCATCCAGATAAATTACTCCTTCAGAACTTCCCCACCAAAGAATACCCAGATCACCCATGGATTGATAAACAACCGCCTGTGGATTCATCTTTCCTAAAGGAATTCCCTCTCGCTCTCCGAGAAGTCGAACCGATCTCCATTTCCCAGAAGGCTCCTGCTCCCATATCCTGATCCCCTTATCGGTTGCCACATAAATGGTCTGCTCCAGATCATAGCGAATAGAAAGGATGTTCTCATCGATATGTTCCCCACGATTCGGGAATGGTTCCATAGACTGCCCATCAAAGCGGTAAATACCTCCGCCATAGGTCCCGATCAATAACTCATCATTGACCACCTCAGCCGAGGACGGGGTCAATGAATCGAGGAGAGAGTTGACCTCGAATCGACCTGCCTGCTTCCCATCCCAGGTGAATCCCTCACCACTTGGGGAAAGGGCTAAAACCTTTCCTTCGTACTCAACGAGTGAGAAGAATCCTCCAAAGGGGGATAATTCTTTGGAGACCAAGGGTCGGAATTCCCCTTCCTGAAATCCATAGAGGCCATTACTACTGGCGACGATCCATTCTTCTTGGTAATAAAGGAGGTCGAAGACGAAGAAATCATTGGCTAGATCCACAGGCCCTCTAAAAAGCACGCTGGTTTCCGATTTCCTCCTAACAAGACCCTTTTCGGTACCCAACCACAAGGTTTTGGGATCGATCGGATCATTCTGGATCTCGAAGATGATCCCTTCCGGGAGACCATTGGATACAAGCCCTTGAAGATTGACAGCTCCAATACCGTATGGGGGCATGTCGATCCCCATAAGCTCACCCATACTTCCAAGTAATATTCTATCGTTCTGGATCCCAAGGGACCATATGCGTTCGTCCACTAATCCATGTTTGCTCCTGAACCGCCCGATTCCGGGCTCAAGGAATTGGTAGACACCCTGAAATCCCCCGATCCAAAGGACTCCCCTATCATCTCTGTAAAGACACCGAAAGCCTTCTGGACTCAGCCCATTCCTAGCCTCATACTCCCTGAACTGCCCACGATTTCCTGTTTCGATCAACCCCCGATCCAGAGATACCACGAACCGATCTTCAATATCCCGGATCGTTCCGACATCATGGTACCAAACCTCTCCATTCTGATCAAGGATCCGTGAACCAGCCGAAAACCGCAGTTCTGTTCCCTTAACCTCTATGGATCTCACCTCTATGCCCTCGGCCATCCAGATCTTATCTCCTCGGTATAGTCCGGAGGAGGTTCCAATAAGAATATCCCCCTCAAATTCTGCCAAACAATAGGCGGAACCCTTGATCGCAGTCTTTCTAAAGCCGCCCTTCTCATATAGGAACAGGCCTGTTGCTGTAGCGAGATAGATCCCCGCATCCGTTTCAAGGATATCGTGAACCCGGCTCTCGGGTGACCCTTGAATGGTATCAAGAGGGATCAATTTCTTCCCATCGAAGGCACAGACCCCTTTTTCGGTTCCGATCCACATGAGATCATCGATCAATTCGAGATGGGAAACAAAATTGCTGGGAAGGCCATCCTCAACATCCAGGATGGTCATCGAATTTCCATCATAGCGAGCGATTCCCCCTCCCTCGGTAGCGATCCAAAAGACCCCATTTGGATCCTGAGTGATCCGATTGACCGTGGTGGCAGGCAGACCCTCTTCCAAACCCAAATGCCTGAACGTGAACTGCTGTCCATTCAAAAGGATCGGGTTCACTACCACCAGAAGTAGGCCCAGAAAAGAAAGGAGGTTCCTCATAAAGGCGTAAGTTGCCGATCTAAAGCTAAGAAATCATCCGAATTCATACTTTTACCTACTATGAATAGGTTAGTAATTGTCTTGATGTTGATTCTTCCTTGTTTGACGCAGGCTCAAGAAGTCTTCTTTGGTTCAGGGGCCTCCTATTCGGGAATGGCTTTTTCCGGGCTTACCTTCAATGGGCGATCCACCGCCACCCTCAATCCATCCATGCTTAATTTTCAAGAGAATAGCGTTGTGGGCTTTGGCGTATCCCAACCTTATCTACTCGAGAATCTGACACGTGTCTATGGATATGGGGCTTTTAAGATGGGAAATGGTTTTGGCGGATTGCACCTAAAATATGATGGCCAAAAATCCTTCAATCGGACAGGGACCATGGTCTTTTATTCCCTCCCCTTGACAAAAGGGTTGTCGGCTTTCGCCGAAGGTGGATATTGGTTCTCCCCTCTTCGTGCGGATGGAACCCGGCTCTCGGGTTTTACCAGCCGATTTGGGATCACGGGGAACTGGCGATCATGGATCCTCACTGCCAATGCCATCAATCCTGTCAGGCAAACCAACGGCAACGGTTCGGATGACATCTTTCTCTATGGTGGAACCTTTGGGTTGGGTTATTCACCTTCTGATCGTTTTTGGATTGGATTGGATCTTTATCTGATGGAAGATCGGAATCCCGAGTGGCGCTATGGGATCTCCTACAAGATCGTGGATGTTTTTGCCCTTCGGGGAGGAATCTCTCCGGATCTGAACACCTGGTCCATCGGATTAGGGATTCAATGGGAAGAATGGGTCGTGGACCTGGGGTATGCACAGCACACCGTGCTGGGACAAACTCCGGAGATCACGATCAGTTATGCTTTTTAGAATACCATTTGCCTTTTTACTCCTATTCCCCCTTCTTTCTCTTTCACAACCTGTGGATGTGGATGGGATCCTGGCACCATTGCTAGAGAACCTTGATCCAGGAGGGGAATTGGATTGGGAACAACTGAATGAAGGGATCTTCCAATTGATCCGTGATCCCATTCGAATAAATCAAGCGGATCCGGATGAATTGTCAGCGATCCCATTGATCTCGGTATTTCAGGCCCACGCCATTTACCAGTATAGAAGAAGATCCGGAAAAATTCTCGATCACCTCGAATTGATCGACCTTAATGGAATTGATCTGGCAATGGTAAACTATCTACGTTTAGTGACCACCCTCGAAACTTCAAGATCCGATCAATCCTTTTCGCATTCGATTGCCGTGGGTTTTGGGTTGGAACTCGAAAAAAGGAAAGGATTTGAAAAGGATTTTGCCGGTCCTCCAGGGAGAACCTTCACCCGTTACCGTGGAGGAAATGGTCAATGGAGGATCGGTCTCGCATTGGAAAGAGATGCCGGTGAAAAGTGGTGGAGCAATGGGCCCGACCACTGGAGTGGTAGTATTCACTATGCCAAAGGCTCCTTGTCGGTGAACCTCGGAGATTATCATCTCAACTTTGGGCAGGGCGCAACTCTATGGACCGGCTTTGGGATGAGTTCTCCCTTTTTGGAGGATCCATTCTCGCGATCCGGCAAAACCTTATCCCCATACTCAGGTAACAGCGAAGGAATGTTCCTCCGGGGATTAGCCGTTCAATGGAAAAGAAAGGGATCCAAATTCTTCCTCTTCGGCTCCCGAAGGTCTCATGACGCCAGCTTGAAAGAAGAGGAAAATTCGGTGTACTTCACTTCGATCAATCAGTCTGGCAAACATAGAACCCCTAGCGAATTAGCCAAAAAGGGTCTCGTGAATCTATCGATTATAGGGGTGGCGATGAAACAAAATATCGGGGCGGTGAACCTTGGTGCCGTACTAGTACGAGACCATCTCGACATGGAGATGCGACCAACCGCATATCCCTCCAATACCCCTGGAGAACCGTATAATGGGGATCTTCACGCCAGTCTTTTCGGAGATCTGAAGTACAGTCGAACGGCTGCTTATTGGGAATTGGCCTTTCGGCGGATGGAACCAGTCCACTTCATTGCAGGCTGGAAAATACGGCCGGAGGACGGGATCCAATTCAGCCTACACACCCGACGAGTATGGAAACAACGAAGATCTTCTTTGGCCAATCCTTTGCTTCGGGGCTCTGGAGTACCTGAAATAGCAGCAGGAGCCTGCGCCGGCATTGACTTGGTCCCAAGGACCCATTTTCGATCTGTAACTGAGATCTTCCATGTCCTTTCTTCCAGATATCAGCACACGTTACCCGGATTGGGGAAACGCCAATCCATTCAGGTAACCTATCAGGTGGACAGAAATGAAAAATGGGACCTCCGGTATTCCGGAAGATGGTATGAAGAGTCCTCAAAGATGGGTTCGATCCTGCAAACCGCTTCTCATCAATGGCGGATGGGTGTTCGAAAAGGGATAGCCCCGAATTGGACCCTTGATGGAAGGATCCATGCGAGTAATACCCTTTTCTCTTTGAAAGATGCTGGTTGGTTGTTTCTCCTTGAAACCAAATATGACAAAGGACCGTGGAAGGTGGTGACAAGGTTCTCCTTCTTTCGAACGAACGGGTACGAGAATAGGATCTACAGCTATGAATCCAACGTCCCCTTTCAGTTCTCCACCCCTGCCCTTTTCGGTTCGGGTCAGCGGTTCTATGTTCTCATCGGCCGGAAGGCAGGTCCTGTGGATCTCTGGCTGCGACTTGCCCAAACGAGATACTTTGATAAGACAATTCAGGGTTCAGGAGTGGAGGAGAACTCAGGTCCTTTGAGGTCCGAGATACAAGTGGTTACGACCTTGGATCTATAAGGAGGATCTCGATCCCGAATTTCTCAAGCTCTTCCCAGAAATTAGGATAGGATTTCACCACAACACCCGGGTCTTTGATACGGATGGGAAACAAGAGTGAAAGAACAGAGAATGCCATGGCCATTCGATGGTCATCATAGGTCTGCACTTCCAGATTTGAGGTCTGAATAATCTGTCCCTTGGAGGATATGCTATGATCATCAATTTGGGTTTCTATTCCAAATTTCCCGAGTTCCAATTGTAGGGCTCTTAATCGATCAGATTCTTTGAATTTCAAGGTCTTTAATCCCGTAAGGAAGAATTCAACACCCTTGGCCGCCAATAGAACGGCAAAGGTCTGGCCAAGGTCAGGATGAAGATCAAGGTCCATTCTCATGGATCCCAATCTGGATCTGGTAGGCATGAGCGTTATTCCGGAGTCATGGAATCGGGTCACCACACCCAACTCTTCGAACCAAATAGCTTGTCTGGAGTCCCCCTGGGGACTATTCTGCCATAGACCGGGAAGGTGAACTCTGGGTCCCGCCCCGAGGGAAACCATGGAATACCAATAGGAGGCAGAGGTCCAATCCCTTTCGATCCACACTTTTTTCTTTTTGAGAGATGACAAGGAATGTACCCTCACCCATCTAGTATCTATTTCCACCTTTGCACCGATCTCCCGAAGACACCAAGCGGTCATTTCGATATAGGAACGGCTGACCAATGGGTCGTTGAACCGAATGGTGAGTCCATTCTTCATTTGTACCGCGATCAACATAAGTGAGGTCAGGAATTGGCTACTGATAGAAGGGTCCACCTCTACCTCACCTCCTTCAAGATCAACCCCTTCGACCCATAAAGGGGCATACCCCTCCCGCTCGGCATAGTCGATCCTTGCGCCAAGTTTTCTCAGGGCATCCACTAAAGGAGCGATAGGTCTTTTTTGAAGTCGATCGGTCCCGGTGACCATTCGCCTTCCGGGGGTCATTGCAAAATAACCAAGGGCAAACCGAAAAGCGGTTCCTGCCGCACCCACATTCTGAATTTCCTGATCCTTTTGCAGAATGATATTCTCCAGAATCCGGGTATCCTCGGCTTCCGATAGTCCTTCAATCGATAATTCAGGATAAAGTGCCTTCAGGATCAGGAAACGATTGCTCAAACTTTTCGATCCCGGAAGGTCCAACTGAACCTCCTCAACATCCTTGTATTTGTTTAGATGATAGATCAAGGTGCGATAAAGGTGATCTTTAGTGCATCCAAAACCTCCGGCCTGCTGACCGGAATATCAGGTTCAGCGAATCCGGGCGCTTTCAGTAAGGTAAACCGAAACTCTCCTTTTTCATTCTTCTTATCGGACCTCATGATATCAAGAAGAGCATCAATTTCAGTCGGTTCCAGAAATGTTCGGCCGTAGAGGTTTTGAAGAGAGTCTCTTAACTCATCGGCAATATCACCCTGAAGCAAACCCTTGATCTTACTGAGCGTGATCTCCGCCATCATTCCGAAGGCGACAGCCTCACCATGGGTCATTTCACGAGGGGACCCCAAAAAGTAGGCCTCCAATGCATGGCCTATGGTGTGTCCAAAATTCAGCACCTTGCGCAGACCGGATTCTTTAAAATCTCGTTCAACGATCTCCGCCTTGATCCCAATAGAAACCTGGATCAGATCCTGAAAGGCAGGGGTATCAGTATCCGGGAGGCGCATAGCGGCATGAAAATGGTCCTTGTTGGCTATGAGTCCGTGTTTCAATACTTCAGCATATCCACTTTTTATCTCACGAGGGTCCAGAGTGGATAGGAAACCCGGGTAAATATATACACCCAATGGGGGATAGAATGAGCCTGCAAGGTTCTTGATGCCGTCCACATTGATCCCGGTTTTGCCACCCACACTGGCATCTACCTGGGCTAACAGTGAAGTGGGAAAGTTCACATATGCGATCCCCCTCATATAGGTGGCTGCCAGAAAACCGCCAAGATCAGTGATGACCCCTCCTCCGATATTGATGATCAGCGAACGCCGATCTGCGCCAAGACTTGCCAGAGCCTGCCAAAGATTATGAAGAACTTCAATGGATTTGATTTCCTCCCCTTCCTCAACTTCCAATATCTCAAAATCGCCAAACCCTTGAATCTCTCTTAAAAAAATGGGAACACATTGATCATGGGTGTTCGTATCGGCAAGAATGAACACTGAAGAAAAGGAATGAGAATGTCCGCTCCACCATTCAGAGAATTGGTCAAAGACCTCATCTCCAATGAAGACCGGGTGTTGATTGGTTCTAATCTGCATCATGGGAGGATTCATAAAGAACAAATGTAAATGCTATTCACGGAAACCTCTTTGCACAATCTTTTGAACCTCGGGTTGAATATTTTGAACCTACTTGAAGAAAGGTGCGAAAAAGTCATCTTATGAAGATGTTCCCTGGATTATATTTGAACCGTTTTTTGAATGTGTTATGAAGGTCGATTTCTCCAATACCCGGATCGCATTCCTATCCAAAAGTAGTCAGGAATTGCATCAAGCTCATTTCCTCTTCAAAACCCTTGCGAGCCCAGCGATGGTCAATACTGGTAAGAGCCTTACCAAATTTGCCCTGCGTCTAGGTCTTCCGATCAAGGGCGTGATCAAATCCACGGTCTACCGACAATTTGTGGGTGGAGAAAGCATCGAGGAATGTAAGCCTGCCATCCAGAAACTTGCCGAAAGGCATGTTAGGGCCATTCTGGATTACTCTGCAGAAGGAAAGGAGAACGAAGCGCATTTTGACAAGACCGCAAGGATCACCAAAATGACCATTGATGAAGCCACTCGGAATCCCGGCATCCCCCTGACCGTGTTCAAACCCACCGGGATGTTTCGATTTGGCCTTTTGGAAAAGGTGAATGCCAAGGCTCACCTAAGCGAAAAAGAATCTGACGAATGGCGGCGGGGCCTCGACCGATTCAATGGGGTCATTCAATATGCCGTTGAAAGGAGTATCCCTATTATGGTGGATGCCGAGGAGACCTGGATCCAGGATGTTATCGATGAACTTGTGGAAGACCAAATGCGGATCCACAACCGAGAGAAGGCCCTGGTTTTCAACACACTTCAATTCTATCGTTGGGATCGATTGGATTACCTGAAGGATCTTGCAGAACGAGCCAGGACTGAGGGTTTCAAGGTCGGCATCAAGATCGTTCGTGGAGCTTATATGGAAAAGGAGAACGAGCGCGCGGAAGACATGGGTTACCCTACCCCCATCCAGCCAGACAAGGAATCAGCGGATAGGGATTACAACGACGCTTTGCGTTTCATCACCGACAATATCGATCTGATCACTCTGGTTTCCGGAACGCATAATGAGAACAGCAATCAGGTACTGGTAGATCTCATGAACGAAAAGGGGATCGACAAGAATGATGAAAGGGTATGGTTTGCTCAGCTTTATGGAATGAGCGACCACATCTCCTTCAACCTTGCACATCATGGGTTCAATGTGGTGAAATACCTTCCATTCGGTCCGGTGGAGGATGTCATGCCCTATCTGTTCAGACGAGCCGAAGAGAATACTTCAGTAGCGGGACAAACTGGTCGTGAATTGAGCTTGATCGAAAAGGAACTTCGTCGAAGAAAGACCGATAACGATTGATCAATCGCAGTCGCAAACATCTGCCGAAACCCCTTGGAGCCATTGCACCTCCACGGTTGAGTCGCAATTGAGAAGTATAGCTTTCAACTCCATTTCCGGGTCTCCGGATTCAACCACATACATTCCGCAGGGTTCGATCCTTGGCTGAGAGTCTTCGAAATTCACTTTTCCCATGGAAAAGATCCCTGCCATATCGATCGAATCGAGTTCAAGGCAATCCACAACACATGCTGCTTGCCCGGAATAGCTGATCTCCTTTTGGCGAAGGTCATTCAATACTCTTTCATTTGGAAAGTAACTGCACTGGATATCTCTGTCCCCAAAGAGGAAATACACCATGATCACCCCCAGACCAACGCCCAGAAGGTAATAGAAGAGTCGCTTCATGAATTTCATGGGGGCAAATGTAAATTACAATTCGCCAAAAAGAAGGTTTGCCTCGCTGAAAGGCAGGTCATACCATTCACCGATACCACGATGGGTCAGTACCCCATTGTACATGTACATTCCAGCACGGATCTCAGCATGGTAACGAAGGATGTTCTCCATACCCCCTTCTTCAGAGACCGAAAGCAAAAGAGGAGCAAAGATATTACTCAACGAAAATGAGGCAGTCCTTGAGACCCTTGAGGCAATGTTCGGGACACAATAGTGAAGCACTCCGTGTTTTTCGATCACGGGATTATCGTGATCGGTCAGCTCGGAGGTCTCGAAAGCTCCTCCTTGATCGATACTGACATCGATGATCACACTGCCATCCTTCATGCCCTGAACCATTTCTTCGGTCACCACACATGGAGTCCTTCCATTCTCACCTCGGATCGCACCGATCGCCACATCACATCTTTTAAGAGATTTCGCGAGGATGCCAGGGTGGATGACACAAGTGAATAATGGAAAGGGGATCGACTCTTGCAATCTTTTTAATCGGCTGAGGGATTTATCAAAGACCTTGACATTGGCCCCCATTCCAAGAGCGGTCCTGGCGGCATACTCACCTACGGTTCCTGCGCCAATGATCACTACCTCGGTGGGGGGTACACCCGTCACCCCTCCGAGCAAATATCCCTTTCCCTGATGGGCATTCGAAAGATACTCGGCCGCTATGAGTATCGAAGCATTACCTGCGATCTCACTCATACATCGAACGATCGGAATGTTACCATCCTCATCCCTGATATGCTCAAACGAGATGGCCGTAAGTTTCTTCTTCATCATGGTCTCGAAGTAACCCTTATCGCGGGTCTTCAATTGGATCGCCGAGATCAGGGTTTGACCATGTTTGAAATATTCAAGCTCCTTTCCACTGGGTGGTTCCACTTTTAGAACGATCGCGCTTTCAAAGACCTCTTTTGGCCCATAGACGATCTTGGCACCAGCCTCACTGTAATCATGGTCCGAATACCTGGCTCCTTTTCCGGCGCCACTTTCGATGATCACTTCATTTCCATTGCTGACAAGAAGATGAACCCCTTCCGGAGTCAGGGGAATCCGATTCTCCTGCATACAGGTCTCCTTTGGAACACCGATGGAAAGGCGTTTCTTTCTTCGTCCCACAGCGACCATTTCTTCCTGGGTCTGGAACTGAAAACCGGGGACTGAAAACAACTGAGGGTTTGCCATGAAGGTTGAATTATCCGGTGGTGATCAATAAAGTTACAAATACGGAACCGTATCCGGGTAAAACAGGATCTTTCTACCGGAAGGTTCCACGTCGATCTTGATATATCCGACTCGATCGGGAAAATGTCCTTCCAGAACCCCCGGCCACTCCACCAAACAGATATCACCGGATTCAAAATACTCTTCCACGCCAAAATCCAAAGCCTCCTCAGGTGAGTTCAGACGATAAAGATCAAAGTGATAGACAGTTGAATTTGAATGGGTTCGATACTCATTCACCAAGCTAAAAGTTGGACTGGAAACGGGATCCTCGACCTCCAACTCATTACATAGGGCCTTGATCAACGTGGTCTTTCCCGCCCCCATCTCTCCCTCGATCAGGAGAACGGGACGGCTGATAATTCCCACTATCTCTTGTGCAACCCGTGCGACCTGGTCCAAGGTCACATCACGAAATTCAATATGATGATCCGTATCCACGGGCCAAAAATACACTACCTGGGGGCTAACCAAACAATCGGGATGATCATTTCCTCCAAAGAGAGGCCACCGTGCTGGTATGTATTTCGGTAATATTTGACGTAATGATTGAAGTTATTGGGATAAGCAAAGAAGTAATCCTCTTTGGCAAAGACAGCCACATCACTCAATGATTGTTTTGGTAGATGGATCGCTTCAGGATCCCTGACCTCGAAAACGTCTCTGTGGCTATAGGTCATATTCCGGCCGATCTTGTAACGAAGGTTCGTATTGAGATTCCTCTCCCCCACGATCTTGGTTGGCTCCGTGACATTAATGGTCCCGTGATCAGTGGTCACAGCGATCTCGACATTTTTCCCCGAAAGTTGACGCATGATCTCCCAAAGAGGCGAATTGCGGAACCAGGATTGGGTGAGTGAACGATAGGCTTTGTCGTTATCGGCTAACTCGCGGATCACTTCCATCTCGGTCTTGGAGTGCGAGAGCATATCCACAAAGTTGTAGACGATCACGACCAGGTCATTCTGTAAGAGCTGTGTGGTTCGATCTGCTAATTTTTTTCCGGCATTGAGATTGGTGATCTTGTGGTAGGCCACCTTGAGATCACCCAGCCCGATCCGCCTCATTTGATCCAGAAGGAAATCTTCTTCGAACATGTTCTTCCCTTCATCATCACCCTCTTCCATCCATTTTTGAGGAAATCTCTTTTTGATCTCCAAAGGCATGAGACCGGCAAAGAAGGAATTCCTCGCGTAATGGGTGGCTGTAGGAAGGATGGACAGGTAAGGATCCTCTTCCGTCACTCTCAACTCTTGCTCAAGATCAGGTTGAATTACTTTCCACTGATCCCAACGCAGATTATCGATCACAAATAAGAAAACAGGTTTGCCCTTCCCCAATCTTGGAGCGATCCGTTTGTGGAATACTGTATTGGACATGATGGGTGGGGTTTCCTTTCCGGAGAACCAGCCCTCATAACTATCCTCGATATATTCCCCGAACAGTTTATTGGCCTCCTCCTTTTGGGTAGAGAGGACCTCTCGCAGTCCATCATCCTGGATCCTATCCAATTCGAGTTCCCAATAGATCAACCTCTGATAGATCTCAAACCACTCTTCAAGATTGTCAATGGAGGAGAGATCCATTCCTATCTGCCTGAATTCCTGTTGATAGTTCATGGTCGTCTTCTCACTGACCAATCGTCTAGTATCGAGGTTCTTCTTAAGAGAAAGGAGGATCTGCTTTGGATTCACCGGCTTCATCAGGTAATCCTAGATCTGGGAACCAATGGCGTCTTCCATGATCGACTCTTCCGCACTTTTGGTGATCATCACCACAGGAAGGTTCTGGGCGATCTTCTTGATC
>JAJLJK010000275.1:0-4695 GCA_033844885.1 Bacteroidota bacterium
CCGAATGAAAATGAATCCAATCGGAAGAAGTAACCCCAGAAACGCCCCAATTCCCAAGTTGGTAAAAGGCTGTGGATAGAAGGGATCCTTATTGATATTGGCATATTCCACTACTTTGGCAGAGGGAACATAGGCTGCTTTTGTGATCCCCATCTCGGCCTGTTTCTGTTTCAAGAACAGATAGAGATTCTCATTCAGGCTGAACTTTCGTTCGATATTGATCTTGTCCCGTTCGGTCTTTGGTAGTGACCGAAGGTCTGAATCCACAGCTCCGATCCGTCCATTCAAGTCATCGATGATCACCTGAACGGCATCTTTTTGATTCTCAATGGTTGCGACCAGACGAGATTTCGCTTGCTCGATCTCTCGGTTGAACCCAAGCTCCTCAAACGTGCGTTCCTTGGCCCCGCGAATAGAGGCTTTCTTTTTATACAATTCGATCAACGCGTTCACCTGGTCGTTGATTGCGCCCTCGAGTCCGATCCCTGCGGGACTGGCCACAGTGACAAAATCCTCTTCATCCTTGAGACTTCTCAGGAGATAGTCGAGGTATTTGATCTTGGCCTTTTCTTCAGCCCGACGGCTCTCGAGTTCTGTCAGTCTTGTATACACATTGGTAGCCTCACTGCTGAGGTCAATGGCCCGATTCTCGGAACGAAAGCGCTGAAGAACAGATTCAACCTTGAACAATGAATCCTGGATCTCATTCAACTGATCGTTGATGAATTTGATGGTATTATTCGCCACCTCCTCCTTCACATCCAAAGTTTGCTCCACGTACACATCCATGTACTTGTTCAGGTAAGCAGCGATCTTATCCGGAATCAATCCTTTGATCCCAACTGTGATGGCCGAGGATCCCCTTGAGGTAGGTTTGATCTCTATGGCCTTTTTGAAACTCTGCGCCAGACTCTCGGGGTTCATAAAGGCGAATTGCTCCAGGCCATCATCCCCGAAATTCAGACTCAGGGGTTCAACGAGAAAGCGATAACCTGGTCCCTCGATCCATTGGTTGTATAAGAAGATCCCCGAATTGAATTCCACCCTGAGGGAATCCACAAATTCGTTCTTTTGGAAATCATATGCACGTAATGAACCGAGAGGCTTTAACTCAAATCCTTCCTTACCCCTAGGAATAAAGGAGAATTTCGACCCGACAGGTTGCGGATGGCTCTTGTCAAAGACCACCTTATACTTTGACGCGGGATAATATTCACTGGTCTTGATGGTACCCTTTGCATAATAGGCCACCTCGAACGGGAGCTCCTTGACCGTCCGTAAAGCTTGCTGGTATGAATTCAGGTAGATGACCTCATTTTCGAATTCCAACCGAGGATTGTAATACCCGATCTTTGTCATCAGTGCCTCCACCCCAGAGTTGGAATTGGTCTCCTGGTTGAGCATCATGATCCCGCTGGTCTCGTACTTTCTTGTCACATATCGATTGACCAGAAGGGCGATGGTCAGCCCCAATAGGAAGGTAGCAAGGATAAATGGCCATGCCCCCAGGATCTTTCTGAAGGTCTCCTGAAAATCATAAGATGATCCTCCCTGCTCGTCAAATTGATTGAATTCGTCCATGTGGGGTCAAGCTATTAATTCTGGTTCTGGAGGGTTTGAATCGTCAAATAAAGGGCCAATGAACTACTGAGAACAGAGATCGCAGAGACAAAGGTCTGGAAACCGGTCTGACCGATCCCCCAACTCTTTTGTTTCAATGGTTTGACATTGATGATGTCGTTGGGCTGGATCATATACCGTGGATCCTGAACCACGGTCTTGTCGGTCATGTCCAACTCGTAATACTTCACTCCCTCTGGGGTCTGACGGACGATCATGACCTCGAAGCGATTTCCCAAAAATCCAATATCTCCCGCCTGTGCAAGAGCCTCGAATACATTGGCCTGGTTCTGATATAGAAAATATTGTCCAGGCGCATTGACCTCTCCAACGACGGTATAGCGGATCCCAGCCAATTGTACCTTCACGTAAATCGAGGTCTCGTTGAAGTAATCCTTCATCAATCCCTCCAATTTCTTCGTGATCTCCTCGAGGGTCAACCCCTCTACATTCACATTCTGTAAAATGGGTAGCTGAATGTCCCCCTTGTCATCCACGGAATAACCAGTGAAATAGATCATGGAGTTTCCATTCTGTCCACCTCCCCTTCCGAGGTTCTGGTTCTCGGAGACGTTGAAGAACTTATCGATCTCCTCATTGAACGTCTTGATCTGGATGCTCAATAGGTCGTTGCGTTGCACCTTGTAGTAGGTATACTGGATGACCTGATAGCCGTTGGAATCGAGCTTCAACTCATTGCCCCAATCCTGAAAATAGGTCAGGCGCTTGCGCGGGACGCAACTCGTGGCCATGATCAGGACAAGGAGACCGAACAGGAGGAAACGGTTCATGGGAGGTAGTTTGGGGTAAATATAGGTTATACGATCATTCCGGCAGCCACCGTCTCGTTGGTCGCCTCATCGATGAGGATAAGACTTCCGGTGTGTCGGTTCTTCCTATATGGATCGATCAACAAGGGTTTGGTGACTCGCAATCGCATCCGGGCAATATCATTCATTCGAATATCCTTCTCCTCTTCCATTCGGTTAAGGGTGTTGATATCGATCTTGTAAACGGTCTCGGTGATCATGGCCTTTGCCTCGTTCGAGGTATGTCGGATCACGTATTTTCCCCTTGGTCGTGGACCATTTGGATTCAACCAGCAGATCATCACGTCCACATCCTGTGTGGCTTGAGGCTGGTTATTCCGACGTACGATCATATCTCCCCTGGCCACATCGATATCATCCGCAAGGGTCATTGATACAGACATGGGTGGAAATGCTTCCTGCAATTGCTCCTCATCTGCATGGATTGTTGCGATCTTGCTCTCCAATCCTGATGGCAGAACCACCACCTCATCTCCTACCTTGAAGATACCTCCCGCAATTCGACCAGCGTATCCGCGATAGTCGTGAAAGGCGTCTGAATGGGGACGGATCACTGTCTGAACCGGGAAACGAGCATCTAGGTGATTCTCATCCGAACCGATATGGATAGTCTCAAGCGTATGCAGAAGTGTACCTCCCTGGTACCAGTTCATATTCTCACCGCGATTCACCACATTATCTCCTTTCAGGGCAGAGATCGGAATGAAGTGGATATCCTGAACATCCAGTTTGGCACTGAATCCCTCCAGATCCTCCCGAATGCGATCGAATACTTCCTCGTTGTAATCCACGAGGTCCATCTTGTTCACGCAGAATACAATATGAGGGATCTGCAACAAGCTTGCAATAAAGGCGTGGCGACGGGTCTGTTCGACCATTCCCTTACGTGCATCGACAAGGATCAAGGCGAGATTGGCAGTAGAAGCACCTGTCACCATATTCCGGGTGTATTGTACGTGCCCGGGTGTATCGGCAATGATGAACTTACGCTTTGGAGTAGCAAAGTAGCGATAGGCCACATCAATGGTGATCCCCTGCTCCCGCTCGTCTTTCAACCCATCGGTAAGTAAGGACAGGTCGATATGTTCGAGGCCCTTCCGGTTAGAGGTCTTTTCAACCGCCTCTAACTGGTCCTCGAAGATCGACTTCGAATCGAACAACAAACGTCCGATCAATGTACTTTTTCCATCATCCACACTCCCCGCTGTGGTAAAGCGGAGGAGTTCCATGTCTAAATAGCTGTTTGACATTATGGGTTTCTCTTTTTCTTAAAGTAAATCTGATCCAGAAAAGAATTCAGGAAACAGTTAACAGTTATAAGTGTAAAGTGAGCAGTTCTAATACTGGTCATTTTGAATTTAATGTTTTGACAATGGCCGTAAGTATCTTCAGGATCTCCTTGATCTCATTTTGGATATCCTCAGGGACACTAACAATCTCGGATGCCTTGATCAGGCGAATCCAATAATCTGTTTCTCTGGCCTCCTTAAGCGCAAGGGACATCTTAAACCTGAAGTCATTCTTGGAAAAGCCACCTTGGGCTTCTTCAATATTCGCCCCAATGGAGGTTCCAGATCTAAGCAACTGTGAAGCTACTTCTACATTACCCAATGACTTTAGGTCCTTGGAAAACTTAAGGATCTTAACCGCAAATGAAAATAACTTCTCAAGGACCACTCTTTTAGTCCCGTAGCCGGTTTCACTTTCTTTAACGATGATCCAATTTTCCATTCAAAGAACGAATTCAATAAAGTTTCAGATGAACGAGTAGAACTCAAGATCTAAAAAAATGGTCATTCTTCATGTCCCAATATTCTTCACCCATTATCTCTTTATTTCGATTCCAAAACGTTACCAGACAACTCTTTCAATTATTAACTATTCACTGTCAATTGTCAATTGTCAACTGTCAACTGTCAACTGTCAACTTCCCTAAAAATACCCCTCCCTCTTCCGATCCTCCATCGAGGTCTCGGAGCGTTTGTCATCTTCGCGGTTCCCACGTTCGGTCTGGCGAGTGGAGGCGACCTCTTCGATGATCTTTTCGAGAGAATCCGCATCCGATTCCACTCCACCGGTGATGGTAATGTCTCCAAGGGTACGAAAACGGACCATCTTCCGGATCACTTCCTCGTTCTCACGTAGGGTGATGTAGTTTGAAATTGGGAGCCAAGTATTGTTCCGTCGGATCACCTCACGCTCTTTGGCAAAGTACAGGGAGGGGATCTCGATATTCTCCATAAGG
>JAJLJK010000276.1:0-12674 GCA_033844885.1 Bacteroidota bacterium
CTTTTGGCGGATATCCGCAGCAACTCGGTGTGAGAAAACCAGGGCCTCCAATAAGGAGTTCGAAGCAAGTCGATTAGCCCCATGAAGGCCTGTTCGCGCACATTCCCCAATAGCATATAGTCCTTTTACTCCTACCCTTCCATAAAGATCGGTGATGATTCCCCCACAAGAATAATGTGCGGCTGGAAATACTGGGATCAGGTCCCTTTCCGGGTCCAGACCTAATTCAGAACAGACCGTTCGAAATCCTCCAAAAACTTCCATCAGCTCTTCCCTGGGGATCGGTCGGGTATCGAGAAAGACTTCCTTTCCCTGCTGAAGAAAATGAAAGATCCTACGAGCAACAATATCCCTTGGAGCAAGCTCCATATCCGGGTGTACCCCTTTCATGATGCGGTCTCCGGAACGATCGACCAGAATGGCCCCTGCTCCTCGAAGAGCTTCGGTCAACAGATGAACCTTATGATCGGAGGGATTTATCGTACATGTGGGGTGGAATTGCATAAATGGAAGATCCAAAAGAGGAAATCCTGCACGCCAACAGATCGCCAATCCATCACCGGTTGCTTCCTCCGGATTACTGGTATGGGTAAATATCTGTCCCATTCCACCAGTGGCCAGGACCACTTGAGGTGTAATGACCTGAAATACCTCGGTTCCATCCGTGGCGAGGAATCCTCGAATTCCCCCTACCTCCCAATGAAGGTCGATGACCATCCATCCTTCATAAATCACAACCTCCTGCAAGGAGGTCACTCGTTTCCAGAGCACATCCATAATGGACCTTCCGGTCCGATCCTTGACTCTGGCGACACGGTTGTGACTATGTCCCCCTTCTCTTGCAAGTATGAGTCTTCCGGATCGCTCATCAAATGGAACCCCCCATTGTCTCAATTGATGCACCGCGGCAGGCGCTTCTTCGGTCACCATTTTTACCGTTTCCACATCGCACATCCCCGCCCCGGCGATCAGAGTATCATGTAAATGAACCGCCGGAGAATCTGGAAACGCTAAAGATGCGGCAATTCCACCCTGTGCTTGATAGCTATTGGTGGTGGGATATGGGGACTTTATGAAAAGTCCCATTCTCAGTTGGCGTTCATCTTCTGCCAGGTGGAGAATGGTGGAGCAACCTGCAAGTCCACCACCGATCACTGCAATATCCAGTTCGATGGTCCTCATACCAATTCGAGCATTTTATCAAGTGGAACTCTGGCTCGTTTCAATAGATCCTCATCCAATTGGATCTCGGGCGTTTCATCCCTGAGGCATCGATAAAGTTTCTCCAGGGTATTCACCTTCATGAAAGCACATTCAGAGCATGCACATGCATTATCCTCAGCTATGGGGGCTGGGATCAAGGTTGCATTGGGAGCTGCCATCTGCATCTTGTGAAGGATTCCAGCTTCCGTAGCCACAATGAAAGAGGATTCTGGTCGATGTTGGACGTATTCCAGTAAGGATTTTGTGGATCCGATGTGATCTGCGACTTTGAGAACCGCAGGGTCTGATTCGGGATGGGCGATCAATCGTGCTTCGGGATTCTCCTTCATCAATTCCCCGATCTTCTCTAAAGCAAAGGCCTGATGAACCGTGCACACCCCGTCCCAGGTGACCATTTTTCTTCCGGTTCTCGACATCAGGTATTTTCCAAGGTTACGATCAGGAGCAAAGATGATGTCCTGATCCTCAGGGATGGCATTGATGACCCTTTCTGCATTGGAACTTGTACAGATCCAATCCGAAAGGGCTTTGACTCGCGCCGGGCTGTTAACATAACTGACCACCGTATGCCCCGGATGTGCATGGATGAACTTCTCAAAGGGTTCCGGAGGACATCCATCGGCAAGGGAACACCCAGCTTTGAGATCTGGGAGCAGTACCTTTTTTTCCGGATTGAGGATCTTCGCGGTTTCAGCCATGAAATAAACTCCTGCAAAGACAATGATCCGGGCATCTGTCTCCGCTGCCTTTCGGGCGAGTTCTAAACTATCTCCGACAAAATCAGCGATCTCCTGAATGTCAGGGGTCTGATAAAAATGGGCGAGGATGATCGCGTTCTTCTCATCTCTGAGTCGAAGGATCTCCTCGCGTAGATCAAGATTCATAATGTAGGTAAGGTTTAGGTGAAAAATGAAAAATATTTGGTTTTCAAGGTTTTGAAAGAGTAGAATCTGATAGGAACACTGGATCGGTCAGGGTTTCAATGAAGGCAATGAGATCATCGATCTCGGTTTGAGAAAAATTTCGAACGATTGTCCCGTTGTGACTCATCAATGGATCCAGACTAGGCGTTTCTTTGACCTCCAGGCTGTAATGCTGAAGGACCTGACGCAACAAGGTGAATCGACCATCGTGCATATACGGATTCCTAACGGCAACATTCCGCAAGGTGGGTGTCTTAAAGGTCCCCATTTCCAATGGATCGCCTGTATATTCTCCCCTTCCCTGATTGACTCCTACGAAAACGGAATCCAGTCCGATATTGTGAAATTTCTGGTCGGTAAAAAGAGGAGGTTGATGACAATGGAAACAATCTCCTTTTTCGCTGAAGAACAATTGGTATCCCCTGAATTCAGCATCGGTGAAATTCGCTTCTCCTCTCACCCATTGGTCGTACTTCGAATTATAGCTCACCTGACTGCGCATGAACTGTGACATGACAAGGGCTATTCTTTCTTGGGTGATCCCTGAGGTTCCAAAGATCTCTTCGAAAGCATCTGCATATTCGGGGATGGTCTCAAGAAAAGACGGATCCACCTGGAAGAACTCAGAGACCTCAAAGCGCAGAACATCTTCCAAATCTCCTTGGACCTTTCCATTCCAAAGGTAGTATTCGCTCCAACCGAGATTCACATGAGGGATGATCGGTGTTCCAGAAGCGTTGAAGCTCGAAAAACCATACTGCTGATTATGGCAGGTAGCACAAGCATTGCCCTGTTGAGGTCCTCCCTGAGAGAGGCGAGTATCATAATACAATTGACGCCCCAGTTCGATCCCTTCTTCAGACATCTGCTGATCATTAGGAAGGATCATGGGCGGGAATCCCGGAGGTTGCGGTGCCTGGACGAAATGGAGGGCACTTGTATTGGTGGGAGTTGGATCATCCTTCTTACAGCTGCCCAAAATTACGGCCGCCATAAGAACGATAGCTGTGGGCATCAGGGCTTTTGGGACCATGAGAAAACATTTTGTGACCTATCCTGAAAGTCATTCATACTTGGCGCATCTCCCATGGTGTAAAGAGGATCCTGGGTTGGATCCAACCCTTCGAACCACCGGTCGATATTGACCCTCAACTGAACATGGAATACATCATGTGTCGTTGGGTCCGGCTGGACCAAATGGGCCGTCACCGGTAGCCCGGTATGGAAGGCAAAGGGGTAATATTTTCCCTGATGCCTGATCCGACCTTCCAGTTTGATATGGTGGTATCCACCACCCATCGGATCCGGCCATGCCATTCCGAGATTCTCTTTGGTGTTTGGGAAATATCCCGTCAGGTTTCGTAGATCCGCCACCCCGAAATAGAACTGGCTGGGAACCCATCCCCCATTTCCTTCGAACTGAAATTCAAGGTTGTGCGTCGTGGGGTCGAACAAGCTGTGATAGGTTGTCTTTAAAAAGGTGTGGGAGGAAGCCCCCTGCAAGCAGGTAGGATCGGACAGGTAGAAATCCAGGCGGGAAATGGTCACCTCCCATCCCGCAGACGTCAACACATAGGTGGAATCTAGCCGGAACTCTCCGCCCTCCCACACCCATTCAATGGGAACCGAAACATTGGTTGTCTCAGGTTCGGGGTCCTTTTGGCATTGCCAAAGCCATGGTACTAAGAGTGAAAACCAAAAAACTTTCCGGCGCATATCCGATCCATTTAAGGTAGTACGAGATCGAATTTACGGACCCATTCATCTTTTTTAGTTGACTTATGTCACATTCATAAAATATTTTCAAAAGACAAGGAAGCCTTTTATTTGTCTTTCCAAGACCTGTCGAGTAGCGTCATCACGGAGATTTCCGTCCTGATCGAGAAGGTCTTCAAGTCGGGAGATCGGAACCTTATCGTGGTAGACCTCCACTTTTAAATGATGAAGGACATCGGTCAGGTGATCCATTCCCCTTAGGTTACCTGCCCTACCACTTGCAACACCAACAAGAGCTGCTTTCTTCCCATGAAATTCACGAGGATGTATATTATCGAGGAAGGCTTTGAAAAACCCCGGATAACTCCCATTGTATTCTGGTGAAATGATGATCAGATGATCTGCAGGTCGTATGGACTCATCCAGGATACGCTCCAATTCAGAGGATCGCTTTCCAAATGAATCGCTGGAAATGAGATCATCCGGCATGTCTTCCATTTTCAGGGTACGATGAGGAATATCCAAATGATCGAGAATGTCCTGATAAAGGGCGACCACCTTTTGGGTCTTGTTGCCCGGTCGGTGGGTTGCACAGACCAGTGTTATGAACGACATTGTTAAAAAGTTTTGACCGCCGTAACCGGTATACGGGGCGGATTGTTCTCAAAAAGCGTACTTTTAAGCGTTCTAAACCCAAAGGACGCAAACCCCCAGCAAATCCACACCAGATGCGGACTTGAGGGTATTGTTGTTCTGCAAATGTCAGAAAAATTCAACAAGATTATGGGGAAAATCATTGCTATTGCCAATCAAAAGGGAGGAGTAGGAAAGACCACAACGGCCGTCAATTTTGCCGCGAGTCTTGGAGTACTGGAACAACGGGTTCTTTTGATCGATGCCGACCCCCAGGCAAACGCGACCTCTGCGCTCGGATTCGAGCCGGACAATATCTCACAGGGTACTTACCAGGCCATTGAGCATGAAACCCCGGTGGCGGAGATGATCCTTAAGACCAAGACTCCCAACGTGGACCTGCTCCCTGCACATCTCGACCTAGTGGCCGTCGAGATCGAACTCGTGGACAAGGAACGACGCGAATACATGCTCAAAGTAGCTTTGAAGGAGATTGTCCATGAATACGATTACATCATTATCGATTGTGCTCCCTCTTTAGGGCTTATCACCCTTAACGCTCTTACCGCAGCTGATTCGGTCATCATCCCCATACAATGCGAATACTTTGCCCTCGAGGGATTGGGTAAACTCCTGAATACCATCAAGAGTGTGCAATCCCTTCACAATCCAGATCTTGATATTGAAGGGCTGTTGTTGACCATGTATGACAGTCGCTTGCGCCTTTCCAATCAAGTGGTCGAAGAGGTCAAGACCCATTTCCAACAGATGGTCTTCGACACCATCATCCAACGAAATGTACGACTCAGCGAGGCTCCCAGTTTTGGAGAGACCATTATCATGTATGATGCGGCAAGTACCGGAGCGGTCAATTATCTTAGCTTTGCGCGCGAATTCCTTGAAAGAAATCAAAACTCTGTCATTTCCTAAAGCGACCGAATGAGTACCCCGAAGAAGAAAGCCCTGGGACGAGGACTATCTGCCCTGCTGAAGGATCCCTCACAAGAGGTGAATACGGCGACCGACAAAGATGCCGACAAGGTTCTTGGTCAGATAGCGGCCATCGATATCGATTCCATTGAAACCAACCCCTTCCAGCCGCGAACCAAATTCGATAAAGAGGCTCTTGAGGAGTTGGCTGCATCGATCGCAGAATTGGGGATCGTCCAGCCCATTACCGTTCGAAAGACCGGACTCAATAAATTCCAGCTCATTTCCGGTGAGCGTCGTTTTCGTGCCTCTCGATTAGCCGGACTCACAGAGATCCCGGCTTATGTTCGCTTGGCTGATGATCAGGCGATGCTCGAAATGGCCCTGGTGGAGAACATTCAACGTCAGGACCTTGATGCCATTGAGGTGGCCCTCAGCTATAAACGTCTTATGGATGAGTGCGACATCACGCAGGAAGAACTCGGTGGACGTGTAGGGAAAAAGCGTTCCACGGTCACGAACTACCTTCGTTTGCTGAAACTTCCCCCTTTGATCCAGGCAGGCATCCGCGATGAGATGATCACCATGGGGCATGCCAGAGCCCTGATTAATGTGGACGATGAGGATCTACAACTGGATATGTATCGTGAGATCGTCAAGAACGACCTAAGTGTCCGACAAGTGGAGGATCGGGTAAGGAAACTCCGCGAAAAGGAAAAGGGGATCACCCCCAAGAAAAAAAGGGCCAATGAAGCCTACCAACACCTTGAGGATCACTTGAATCGATTCCTTGGAACCAAAGTTGAACTGAAGGTGAATGCGAAAGGGACCGGTAAGATCGTTATCCCTTTTGACAATGATTCTGAACTTGAGCGCATCGTGAAAACCCTTAATGGTTGATTTGAGTTGCGTTTTATACATAAAGTATTGGATAGCAGCATCTTTCATGCTGCTTATTCATTTTACAGGGGTGGCCCAGACCCAGGATTCCATCCTCGTGAAGGAGGAATCTGTACGCGAGGTGACCGAGACCGAAAAAGCCCGCCAAAGGATCAATACAGCGACCTGGCTTAGTGTCGCTCTTCCCGGGGCAGGACAGATCTACAACAAGAGCTATTGGAAAGCTCCGTTGGTCTGGGGTGGTCTGGCGGCATCCATCTACTTTGCCATTGACAATCAACGGCTACACAAAGAATACACCAACGCCATCACCCTTAGAACGGACGACGACCCCACAACCGTTGACAAGTTTCAAGGGGTATATTCCGACCGGTATCTGGTGGAAGCGGCCAATTTCTACCGGCAGAATCGGGATCTGAGCATTGTGATCGCGCTGGCGGTCTACGGGCTCCAGATCATAGATGCCAATGTGGACGCCCATCTATATGACTTTGATATTTCTGATGACCTCTCCCTGAACCTACGACCAGATCTGAACTCCAATCTAATCAATGGCCGGTTTTACACCGGATTCAAACTAACACTCTCCTTCAAATGAACATCGCTTTGATCGGTTACGGGAAAATGGGAAAAGCCATTGAAGGCCTTGCCAAGGATCGTGGCCATACCATCGTTTTGAGGACCAATCGCTCAGGATTTCAGGATGAGGACCTTCAAGGCGCTGATGTCGCCATCGAATTCACCTCGCCGGAAGCCGGATATGAGAATATCATGAAATGTGTGCGTTCAGGCGTTCCAGTAGTATGTGGAACCACTGGCTGGCTCGACCATTGGGAAAATGCGGTCAAGGCGGTCGAAAAACACAAGGGCACCTTGTTCTATGCTTCGAATTACAGTCTCGGAGTGAATCTCTTTTTTGCTTTGAATAAGAAGTTGGCCCGATTGATGGATCCATTTGACAACTACGATGTTCAGATGACCGAGATCCATCACACACAAAAAAAGGATGCACCTAGCGGAACGGCCATCACTTTGGCAGAGGGCATTCTCGAAAATCTCAGGCGAAAAAGTGATTGGACGCTTGATGCTCCCCCCTCTTCGGATCAGATCCTGATCGATGCAAAGAGGATCGATCCAACCCCTGGAACCCATATTGTCGAGTACACCTCCGATATCGATTCCATAGAGATCAAACACACTGCCCATTCGCGCAAGGGATTTGCCCTTGGCGCCCTGATCGCCGCCGAGTGGATCAACGGCAAGCAGGGAGTTTACGGAATGAAAGACATGCTCAACCTTTAATACCTCCCAATGGAAGGATTGACCTTACTCCTGATCGAGTTCATCATCTTTGAGATCGCCAGTTCGGTGATCATTTATCCATGGTTCAAGGCTGCCGGAAGAGCATCCTGGGAATCGTTCGTTCCCTTTTACAAAACGTGGGTGACCCTGAAGATCGTTGGACGTCCCAAATGGTGGTTCATCATGAGCCTCCTACCCGTAGTGAGTAATGTGATCACTCTGGTGATGATCTATGAGATGTTCCACCTCTACGGATATAAAAAGATCAAGCACACTCTTCTTACCCTAGTGACATTGGGTATCTACATGGGGTATATTGGCTACTCAGAAAAGCTTCAGCCAGGACAAAGGGATGAGGCAGACATGAAAAAACGTCTGGGTGAATTGATCCCGGCATTTTTATTTGCCGTAGTGGCCGCTGCTATTATCCGAGGTTTCACATTCGAGGCTTACACCATCCCGACATCCTCCATGGAAAAATCCCTCAAGGTGGGTGACTTTTTGTTTGTCAGCAAGTTGGCCTATGGAGTTCGCCTCCCGATGACCCCCCTCTCGATCCCTCTCGTCCACAACGAGATCCCTGTTGTGGGAACGCCGTCCTATTCAGACATCGTACAACTTCCCTATATCCGTCTTCCAAAACTTGAAGAGATCGAAAGGAATGATGCGGTGGTCTTCAATTACCCCATGGAAACGGATAAGCCCATCGATAAGCGAATGCATTATGTGAAGAGATGTGTGGCCGTTGCCGGCGATACCTTGAGGATCGTGAATCGTGATCTCTATGTGAATGGCCAGAAGCAAGATCTTCCTGAACGGGCCAACGGTATGTTCGATTATTATGTGCGTACAAATGGAATGGCATTCAATAAGAAGATGCTGAAATCCCGATTCGACATTAATTACCTCACTCCGAAAGAAGTACAGGAAAATCAGGATAAGGGGGATGTCATTTCTCCTGAAATGGCCATGTTCGGTTTGTTCAATGGAGATCCAAACGAATACATCATCAATATCCCCTCCGATCACCTCGAAGAATTCAAACAACTCCCCAATGTAGAGGAAGTGATCCCTGTCAATTCACTTCCAATGGGTCAGGCATACCCGGAAAATACTCCTAAGTCATTGATCCGATATGCTCTGGACAATACCACACCCTTTGATTTCTTCCTCAACCCTCCTCCCGGTCATGGCGATAATACCGCTGTGTTCAATTATACCCGGGATAATTATGGGCCACTATGGGTACCCAGGGAGGGGGCCACGATCGATCTCACCTATGAGAATTATCTTCGATATGGTAGGATCATTGAGGTGTATGAAGGCAATGACCTGACCCGAAAAGGAAATGAATTCACTTTGAACAGGGAACCTGCCAACACCTACACCTTCCAGCAGAATTACTATTGGATGATGGGAGACAACCGACATAATTCAAGCGATAGCCGCTATTGGGGATTCGTTCCTGAGGATCATATTGTCGGAAAGCCTGTGTTCATTTGGATGAGTTTTGACAAGTATGCCTCAGGAAAGGATAAGATCCGGACCGACAGGGTATTTACGGTGGTCCATGGTGAGGGAGAGCGCCGATCCTATTTTTGGCCTGTCCTGATCATTCTCCTTGGAGGGTATGGGGTCTATTATTATTTCATTGGACGGAAGAGAAAGAAGAATGCAGCATGATCCGCTGTTGAGCACAACCTATGCCGGGCCCATTGCCTGGTATTCAATGGCCCTGCAAAGCGGGGCCTTTGTATTGGAGGATGCTGAGAATTTTCAAAAGCAAACCTTCCGAAACCGATGTTATGTGGTTTCCCATCAGGGGGTTCAAATGCTCAACATCCCTCTCGATCACAAAGGTCCACTGGAAATAAAAGAAGTTCGGATCTCCTTTGTCGAGAATTGGAATCAGATCCATTGGAGAGCCCTTGTCTCAGGTTATGGTTCCGCCCCTTTCTTCGAGATCCTGGCACCAGAACTAGAGCCTCTATTTACATCTCCACCTGAGCGATTATGGGATTGGAATCTCGCCTTGATGGAATTGTTCCTGAAATGGTTGAATGAAGACATCCAATGGCGGCCGTCCAGAGAATTCAACCTCTCCTATCCGAGGGATCTCCGAAATTCGATCCATCCAAAATCGATGCCCCGAATCCACTACCCCACCTATGATCAGGTCTTCTCAGAAAAGGGTGGATTTCACCCCGGACTCAGTATCATGGACGCTTTCTTTCACCTTGGGCCCGCAACAGCGGAATACCTGTATCAACTGGATCTCTCGTCCTTGGACTCGAATCCTTAAATTAGCCCCACTCGTATGAAAAGCACCAAATTCATCCTCATTCTGGCATTCATTGGATTTTCGCCATTCAGCCAGGCTCAAAATAAAGATTGTGTTCCCTCAGAGGTGTATCTGATCAAGGCCTCCAGTGGAATGAAGATGCGCCAGGGACCGTCAGCTGGAACCCCTGTTGTGACCTATGTGCCGCATGGAATGGCCGTTCTGGTTTGCCCTGATCATTTCGACAAGGCTAATTTCGAAGGCATTGATGGGCACTGGCGTAGGGTTCGTTTTGAGGATCATTACGGATACATGTTCGATGGTTTTCTCAAAGATGGAAGAAACCTTCCGGCGGATAGTCTAAAGGATCGATTCTTGCCGGAGGTAAGCTCGGAATTCAAACAGGCTGTGATGGCCACAAAGATTACTGGATCGCAAGGAAACGAACCCAAGCCATCGACCCTGCCCGATAGCTCGAATTCGATCGTTGAGGATATTCAGATCGATCCAGATATTGTCTATGAAGAAGAGGTACCGGAACCGGTGGTAAGAAAAAAGCCCAAAGTCTACCAGTTCGTCACAGAAACATACAATTACTGCGGTCCAATTCAGGATATCGATCCGGGGCTTATTTGGTATGGACTCTATCAGGAGGGAGACAAATTCAGGTTTCAACCTGTAGAATTGCAGGTTATGAAGAGCAAATACAACGTGGGTGAAGGCCTCGAGTTTGACATCCGAACCAATAATGAGGTTCCCAGTGTATTCCTGGTAGGAATGGACAGAACTCCCGATTCACTTGGAACGGTGACCATCGCAGAAGATCATTTCATTCGTCATCCGAGAAAATTATTCCCGGGACAAAAAATGGAGATCTACGCCAAAAAGGATATCCTCAACCGGAACAATCTCGTGCTTACGGCTGTCGGAACCGTGACCGATGTGGGTTTCTGCCCGGTAATGACCGGCTATAAACTCAGGATCACGGGAGAAATGAATGGAAATTTCATCATTCAGGATATTTCCAAAGACATGGGCCCAATGGGGAAGTGCGGAATGCCTGAGGTCTATTGGTTCGGAGATGTAAATCAGGATGGCTTTGCCGACCTTGTGATGGTTGCGAACTATGACGAATTCTCTTTGTTCACCTTTTTTCTATCTGATACAAATGACCCGAAGGTTTTGCTAAAGAAGGCAAGTCAATGGAGGGTCGGAAAGTGTAAATGATCAAACATGCCACAAGACCTGGAATTCAATAAGAACGAGGATCAATTGAAATTGCTCGTCAGCGAGATGCGCCAACGATGGGAAAAGGTCGCCCTCGGAGGCGGACAAAAGCGTATTGACAAGCAGCACGAACAAGGCAAAATGACTGCCAGAGAGCGGATCTCATTCCTATTGGATGAAGATCGACCCCAGATCGAGATCGGAGCATTTGCGGGAGAGGGTATGTATCAGGAATACGGCGGATGTCCAAGTGGTGGAGTCGTCGTTGTTCTGGGATATGTCAAAGGACGAATGACCATTGTAGTTGCGAATGATGCCACGGTCAAGGCAGGTGCCTGGTTCCCGATCACCGGTAAGAAGAATCTTCGGGCACAGGAGATCGCCATGGAGAACCGGATCCCCATCGTTTATCTGGTGGATAGTGCCGGCGTATTCCTACCCATGCAGGACGAGATCTTCCCCGATAAGGAGAACTTCGGACGGATCTTCAGGAACAATGCCATTATGAGTTCGATGGGCATTTCACAGATCTCTGCCATCATGGGTAGTTGTGTGGCAGGTGGGGCCTACCTCCCCATCATGAGTGACGAGGCAATGATCGTCGAGAAAACAGGCTCGATCTTCCTCGCGGGGTCATACCTGGTCAAGGCCGCTATCGGAGAGGATGTAGACAATGAAACGCTGGGTGGAGCCACAACGCACTCAGAGATATCAGGGGTGACCGACTACAAATGCAAGGATGATAAGGATGCCCTGACCCGGATCCAGAATATCATGGACAAATTGGGAGACCAACCTCGTGCGGGCTTTAACCGGATCGAACCCAAGGATCCCGCCAAAGATCCCAATGAGATCTTCGGATTGCTCCCAATGGATGGGAAACCTTACAAAACCCGCGATATCATTGAACGCATCGTGGATAACAGCGAATTGGAGGAATACAAGGAAGGATATGGAAAGACCATCCTGACCGCGTATGCTCGAATCGATGGATGGGCTGTCGGTATCGTTGCCAACAACCGCGAATTGGTAAAGACCAAGAAAGGCGAGATGCAATTTGGTGGAGTGATCTACTCCGATAGTGCCGATAAGGCCGCAAGGTTTGTGGCCAATTGCAATCAAAAGAAGATCCCTTTGGTGTTTTTCCAGGACGTAACCGGATTTATGGTCGGTTCACGCAGCGAACAGGGAGGGATCATTAAGGATGGTGCCAAGATGGTGAATACGGTCAGTAATTCGGTAGTACCCAAGTTCACCGTGATCACCGGAAACAGCTTTGGTGCCGGTAATTATGCCATGAATGGAAAGGCCTATGACCCCAGGCTCATTGTGGCCTGGCCATGTGCCAAGCTGGCCGTCATGGGCGGTGAACAGGCTGCCAAGGTCCTTTTGCAGATCGAGAAATCTCGTTTGAAGACCTTGGGTGAGGAGATCACTCCAGAAAAGGAACAGGAACTCCTTTCTACCATCACCGACAGATATAAGGAGCAGATGTCGCCCTATTATGCAGCGGCGAGATTGTGGATCGATGCGATCAT
>JAJLJK010000277.1:0-1681 GCA_033844885.1 Bacteroidota bacterium
TCACCGTACCGGCATCAACGAGGTGGACCTTGTGGATTATGACACGGAGAACCTGAAATTCAGTACCTCCCTTCATTACAAGATCAAACCCGATCTCCAATTGATCTACGGTTTCAACTTTGGATATGGGACCACAGTATATCAGGGAGACAACCGATATAGCCTTAAGGATATCCGGTTCTTCCAGAACAAATTGGAACTTCGAAAGGAGAATAAATTTTACGTCCGGGCTTACGCAACCAATGAGAACGCTGGGAACTCATACGATGCTTATTTCACCGCCTTGAAGATGCAGGATTCCTATCTGAATGATCAGGGGTATGAAAACCTATATCGAACCTTGTGGAATGTGTTCTATGTTCACCAAGTGAAGAATCTCCCCGGTTATCCGGATGACAGTCCAACAAATGAGAATTTCGAGGAAGAATTGAACCAATTGATCATCGATAACCTCGATCAATTCCAGATTTGGCATGCAGAGAACCGGTCGAGAGTGGATAATAGCAATGGGGGGCCTGCTCTTCAGCCTGGTACAGCCCAGTTTGACTCTTTGTTCTCCTACATTACCACCCGGACCTTTAACGAAGGTGGTTCCAGATTCTTCGACAAGTCGGCCCTATACCATGTGATGGGTGCCTATGATTTTGATGAGAATTCCTGGGGAAAGTTCACGGTTGGTGGCAATGCTCGTCTTTATGTGCCGAATTCGAACGGTACCATTTTTTCAGATACCAATGGCCGCCAGATCACGAATTATGAATATGGGGTCTTTGGTGGATGGGAAGAGAAATTCTTTCATGAACGTATCAAGGTCAATGCGACCTTAAGAGTGGATAAGAATCAGAATTTTGATTATCTGTTCTCGCCGGCTGCAAGTTTCATTTACCAGATCGATGAATTGAATACCCTTCGATTCAGCTTCTCCTCTGCGATCCGAAACCCCACCTTACAGGACCAGTACCTTTATTATAATGTTGGACGAGCCATTCTACTTGGGAACATCACAGGGTATGATTCATTGGTCACCATCGATGACGTGGAAAAATTTCTTGGAGGGACCACGGATGAACGAAGGAATTACAAGTTTGATTACTTCACGATCAATCCCATAAAACCTGAAAGAGTTAGAACTGTGGAAGCCGGATACCGCACCACCTTGTTTGAGAAACTCTTTGTGGATATGAACTATTATTTCAGTTGGTATCAGGATTTCATTGGTTTCCAGATCGCTCTGGATATCGAGGATGATCCTTCAAAGGGACCTAGTGACCGTTTCTCAGGAGCACAGGCCTACCGGATCTCCACCAATGCCCGTGATCAGGTCACGACACAAGGATTTAACATTGGTCTCAATTATTACTTTGCAAACCACTATACTCTTTCTGGAAACTATTCCTGGAATGTATTGAATACTGCCACAGACGATCCGATCATTCCCGCATTCAATACCCCGGAGCACAAGTATAACCTAGGAATTAACGGCCGAAACATTTATTTTCAAGGTTGGGATTGGAAGGGATTTGGCTTTTCTGTCAATTACAAGTGGGTTCAGGGCTTCCTATTTGAAGGATCCCCTCAGTTCACCGGACGGATCAACGATTATGACATGTTGGATGCCCAGGTCTCTCAACGAATTGAAAAATGGGATCTCACATTGAAACTGGGAGCAAGCAATCTTTTG
>JAJLJK010000278.1:0-1417 GCA_033844885.1 Bacteroidota bacterium
GAAGTGAAATCCATCGAGGGCAAGGGGACAGAGTTTATTATTACCTTACCGGTCCAAAACAAGCCGGATTAGAGGGCTAGCGCATGCTCGAACACAAGGTTCTATATTTGGATGATGAGGAGAACAATCTCCATTCATTCAGGGCAAACTTTCGCGATAAATACAAGGTATTTACAGCACAAACCGCCGAAGAGGCATTAGAAGTGGCTCTGGAGAACGACATCTGTGTCGCTGTGGCAGATCAAAGGATGCCCGGAAAGACCGGTGTCGAATTTTTCGAAGAGCTCATTCAACACAAGCCTGACATCATTCGGATCCTGTTGACAGGATATTCGGATATCAATGCGGTGATCGATGCGATCAATAAAGGCCAGGTGTATCGGTATCTTACCAAACCCTGGAATCGCGAAGAGCTGGGGATCGCACTGGACAATGCAGTTGATCTTTACCAAACCAGACGCAGACTCAAAGAAAAAGAAGAGTCCCTGGACAAGGCAAAGACCGAGTTGGATAAGTTTGTTTACAGCGTTTCACACGACCTTCGATCTCCATGGATGTCCATATTAGGGGTGATCGACCTGGCCGAGAATGAGGTGACAGATCCGGAATCCATAGAGTACTTCAAACTCATCAAACAGCTGGTGAATCGTCTGGATGGTTTTGTACTTCAGGTCATTGATTATTATAAAGGGACACACAATTTTGATGATGTTCACTCCATCGATTTCAATGAGTTGGTAGGCCAGGTCCTGGAAAATTTCAAATACAACCCACTGGCCGAAGGTGTCGAGGTTCATTCGGAGATCAAGCAAGATGGAACCTTCTATAGCAGTGGGATGAAATTATCCGTCATTCTCAACAACCTTATATCAAATGCCTTCAAATATCAAAGGGAAAAATCTGAGGAAAAACCACGTATTGAGGTACGCGTTACCGCGGATGATGAGGAGGCCGTGATCATGGTCAAGGACAATGGCGCTGGGATCGCAGAGGATAAACTTCGACAGATATTCAATATGTTCTTCCGAGCATCTAGAAAGAACTCCGGCAGTGGGATCGGCCTTTATATTGTCAAGGAGTCCGTCGAACGGTTGAAAGGTTCGATCGTTGTGGACAGTAAGGAAGGCCAGGGAACGACATTTGTAGTGACTTTGCCAACCCTGGCCGTTGATAACCCTTTGTAGATCAGAATTTAATCTTCGATCTCTTCAAGTTCCTCATCGATCATCTTTTCGATGGTACGTTTGAGGTCAGGTCGAATACTGGCGTCGGCTTCAGCCAATTTCTTCAAGAATTTCAGCATACTTTTCTTGTGGATCTCGTAAGCAACGAATACCGTGTATTCTTCACCATTGAAGAAGGTCTTTTCTCCGATCTTTCGAAGATCTGCCATTTCGGTATTGACGACTTCACGGCT
>JAJLJK010000279.1:0-4174 GCA_033844885.1 Bacteroidota bacterium
CCGATGACGCATAGATCACATTCGGTCCCTAAAAGGGCTTCTCGCACTCCGCTGAAGAGAGAGGCAGATTCCACCCTGGGATGGACATCCGTGCCGTGCTCCACCGCGGGAATGACGAATTCGGTCAATTTCTTTCGGAGACCTTCAAGGACTTCTTCCCTTTTGCTGTCGGCAAAATGGAAGGCATACATGGGGATCTTTTCTCGTTCAGCGAGAATGGCGGCTTGTTCGAGGGCCTTTTCCGATCCTTCAGTGAAGTCGATCAGTACAGCGATGGATCTCATGGGAGAGGATTTTGGGTGGTTGATTCCGCGATGGTTGGGTTATGTGAGTTGGTATGAAGGTCACTTTTCAGCTCGACGAAATACATGTCCATCATTCCCTTGTTCTTCGCTTCTATCTTTCCTCGGTAGGTAAAGATGAAACGAGGATCATCCTTGATCCTTTCATAGGTGACCTGAGAGATGTTCACCTTTCCTGGCTCCCCTGATGATTCCATTCGGGCCGCGGTGTTCACTGTGTCACCCCATACATCATACTGGAATTTCTTGACCCCAACGATCCCCGCCACGACGGGTCCTGTATGGATCCCCACACGCATTTTGAACGCCGGCAACCCTTTCCTTTCCCTCTGTCGACGACGCTCTTCGATCACCAGTTGCAATTCCATGGCGGCCAGGATCGCATTACAGGCTGAATCTCCTGTTGGGACAGGCAATCCTGAAGCGGCCATATATGCATCTCCAATGGTCTTGATCTTCTCGATGCCATACTTGGCCATGATCAGATCAAAGGGGACAAAACAATCGTTGATCTCCGCCACCAGCTCTTTGGCGCTCAGTTTTTCTGAAACCTTGGTGAAATCCTTGAAATCGGTGAACAGGATGGTCACTTCATCGACAAGCTGGGCTTCTGCCCGTCCTTTTTCCTTCAATTCGTTCGCGATCTCTTCAGGGAGAATGTTCAACAGGAGCTCTTCGCTACGTTGCTTCTCTTTCGTGATCCGGCTTTTTTGAAACAATACCACCAAAAGGAAACTGGCCACAAGACTGAGTCCTCCAAAGGTCACGTTCTTTGTGACCCTTTGTCGCTGGATCTCAGCTTTTTGAAGTTCCTTATCCTTGGTCAAAAGCTGGATCTGGGATTCCTTTTTTTCGAGGTCAAAGGTGAATTGGAGACTGGACAGTTTCTTATCGGTCTCGATATTGTACAGCGTGTCCTTGATATTGGCATAAAGGGTATGAAACTGATAAGCCTGACCGTAGTTCCCCAGTTCGGCATACGAGTGAGACAATCCATCATAGATGTCCTTTAATTCCTTGTCCGCCTTGAGTTCTATGACCAGTGGTTCGGCCTCCATGTAGACATCAATAGCCTTTTGGTATTGGCCACTCATCCCATAGGTATTTCCTAGAGCGACCAGGGATTGAGCCATTTCCATCTTGGCGTCCATGCGCTTGGCAAGGGTGTAAGCCCGATTCTGATAATAAATGGCCTTGTCAAATTCTCCTCTCTCCGCATAGACCTTCCCGATATTATTCATCGGATAGGGTTCATGGGTCTCTCCCTTGAAGTACTCTTGGGATTTCTGGAAAAAGTAAAGGGCAGAGTCAAGCTCACCTCGGGCCATATAGATCTCTCCCAGGTTTCCGTAGGACGTTCCTAAAGCTGCCCGGTCTCCGATGGTCTCACTCAGCACGATCGCCTCCCGATAATATTTCTGTGCCTTGTCATGGGTGGAGGCCTTGTCATAATACACCGCTCCAATATTCGCATTCAAGGTGGCCAATCGAAGAGTGTCGTGGATCTCTTCCGCCACCCGAAGACCTTCAAGGTAGACCTCCAGTGCACGGGCGTTATCCCCTTGGTTGAAGTATACGGCCCCAATGTTGCTCAGCATGTTGGCCACCCCTTTTTTCTCTCCGAGCGAATCATAGACCACCTCTGCATCCTTCCACGCCCGGATCGCCTCCTGGTAGTTTCCAAGATAATAATAGCCGATCCCGATACTTTTCTTGGCCTGGGCTTTTGAATGAGGTTTCCCAATGCGGACAGCAAGGTCATAGGCCATTTGGCTGTATCGGATACCTTGAGCTGGGTCTGATGAAAAATAATGGGTGCCAAGCGAGAGCAGGGTGCTCAGGCGGATCGAGTCTGCTTCCTGATGGGCATTGAGTTCCGCTTTCAGGCTATCCACAGGATCTTTCCCGGCATAAAGGTGAAGTCCCAAAAGGAGGGACAAAATGAAACTTAACGATCGGATTCTCTCACTCATTCTAGGGGTATTCTCTTTAGCCAAAAAGGGGACCCCTGAGGGCCCCCTGTTGATTGGATCTATTGTTTGGTGATCTTGAATAACTGGATACTCTGTCGGAACTGTAAGGACATGAGGTAAACACCTGGCGGAAGGTCAGATAGGTCTATCTCGATCCGAGAACCGGTCATGGTAGGTCGGATCCTGATCTTTCTTCCGATCAGATCGGTCATCCAAAGGTCCAGAGAACCCGGGTCTTCCAGACCTGTTTCAACCGTTAAAGTTCCCCTTGTCGGATTCGGATAGACCTGGAAGGATGCGAGGATCTCTTTCACCTCTGCGGGTTCCATTCCGTCCAAGCCTTCTCCCGGTTTTCCACCTGCAATACCCGAACGAGCGTTGTTTCCACTGTTTCCGGGTCCCGAATTACACTTATTACTGGTGGAACTGGCATCGCTTGCGCGGGATGCTTTCTTATTTCCATTCGTGGTCACCACCGTCCAGGTCAGTTGAACGCCATCGAAATAGATGTCGAACTGATGGGTTCCGGGAAGGAAAAGCTCAGGTTGGATCCCTGAATAGGACCCTCCGGCTGAGGACAAGTTATTATCCGGACCGATAGGAATGTAGTACGGATCCTGATTTCGGTTCTCGTAAGAGAAGTGAGCCACAAAGGCGAAACCACTCGGATGATTGACCAATGTATCCACACAATCAAGGCTGGGTCGAATATCCCGAAGGTTCTTCCCGGCAGGATTCACATAAAGATTCCCATTGATGTACTGGATACTGTAATTCCCTGAAGGGTTGAGGATCAGGTTAGAAGGGACGATCGCATACACCCCTGAGTTCCCATTATACACGGGACTCAAAGCAAAGGAGGGTCCGGAGACCACGGTGGAAGCATCGCTTCCGATGAATCCGGTGATATCTGCATGGTAGGCTGTCGGGGCGGGATCTCCCTCGTAAATGAATGTATCTTGAGTTGTTACCGTCAGGGTAGCTGGTTGCATGGTCAACGTTCCATTCACGTAGAAGGCGATGTAGTCTGAAGGAGCATTGAAACCTTGTAATGAAGGGATAATCGAGTAACTGCCTGCATTCAAATTCGCAACAGAAACAGGATTTCCGGATCCATCCTCAAGACTGAACGTCGGTGTACCCGAGAGCACGGAGGATTCGTCATCCATGAATTGGAATCCTGCATAGGTTGCCGAGAACGACGGGGTACTTCCATAGGTGTCCGTCACATCATCTGCCGTAATGGTAAGCGTGGCCGGGGTCACATCCAGCTCGCCATTGACATAGACCAAATTGTAATCTCTGGCATAGATCAGAGCCACTCCAGATGGCTGGATGGTATAACTTCCTACATGAAGATCCGAACCACTGACCGAGGTATTGGATCCATTGAGGTAGGTGAATGAAGGTCCAGAGGCAATGGAATTGGAAACATCATCAGCATATTGGAACCCTGAGAAGGTCGCTGTTGGAACAGGCGTTTGCCCGTAGATTGCACTGACTGAATCTGCCGTCACAAAAAGATCCGCGGGATTGACCGTTAGGATCCCGTTGGAATACTGAATAGTGTAATTGACGGGTGGATTCAGAACCAGACCCGTGGGTTCGATGGAATAATTTCCACCATGCAGATCACTTCCCGAAACCAGGCCTCCGATCGAATCCCGATACAGATAGTTCGGACCTGACTGGACAACGCTTGCTTCTGAATCGCCATTGACCAAACCAGTGATGGTCACAGTAGGAGAAGGGGGCGTGCCATAGGTGGTTTGGCTGGAGTCCGCACTTACTGTAAGGGTAGCATTTTGGACAAATATTCCCCCATCCTCATACTGTATCACATAATTGGGTGGACTGACCAAAAGGAGGTCAGAAGGTCGAACGGTGTAAAAGCCTGCA
>JAJLJK010000280.1:0-8935 GCA_033844885.1 Bacteroidota bacterium
CGATTGGACCCTCTGCAAAGAAGATCCAATACCAATAAGGACCTTCGATCACTTGGTATCGCAAATGTGGTCAGTGGAATGTTGGGTGGGTTGAACGTGGTGGTCGTGATCGCAAGGAGTTCTGTGAATGTGACCAATGGGGCAAGAACGCGTTGGAGCAATTTCTTTCATGGCGCGATCATTCTTCTTTTCCTCCTACTTTTTAGAGATCTGCTGGTAAGGATCCCTCTACCTGCATTGGCTGCTATATTGGTCTATACAGGGTGGCAGTTGACCCGGCCAGAGAAATTCATGAAGGTATATGAGGTGGGCTGGGATCAGCTATCCATTTTTATTGTCACCCTCGTTGCCACCCTGATGACCAATCTCATCATGGGCATCACCATCGGGATCCTCCTGACCTTATTCCTTCAGTTGTACCTGTCTAGATCGCCGGAGATCATTCTTCGGAATCTGTTTAAACCAAATGCCATGCTTTTGCAGGAAGGGGATGGTACCTATCTGCTTAGCGTCAAGAACTTTTGCAACTTTCTGAATTATCAAAGCCTGAAGAAACGGCTGGAATCCATTCCACCGAAAGCCAGGGTGATCGTTGATTTCTCATTGGCGGATTTTGTGGATTTCTCGGTCATGGAGCACTTGAATGGTTTTCAAAAGACCTTTGTCGGCCGGGGTGGCAGTCTAGAGATCATTGGTCTGGATAATCTCGCTACGCGTTCAGATCATCCACTTTCTGCATGGTATCCCGCTAAGGCAACTCACAAGCAGCGACATCACCAGATCCTTACCGACCGACAGAGAGAAATTCTGGGGGTCTTTGCGGATACAGAGGTTCTCTTTCAACCGGGACTGATGATCAATCCTCCCGAACTGAGTCGATTCAGTTACTTCAGGACACGGACCGTGGATGAGATCCGAAATTCCATCACCACCGATGTCGGAAAGACCAAACTCACTCTTATGGATATAAGGTATCACGAGGGGGAGTTCATCAGCCGGGAGAACATTCAGACCACTGCTGCCCTGGTCAACCTGGGTGTTCATGTTCCTTCTTTTACTTTGGATCGGGAGAATCTTTTGGATCGGGTGGGGCATTTAGCAGGATTTCAGGATATAGATTTTCCAGAATTTCCTGAATTCTCACGCGCATATGCCCTTAGGGGGGAACATCCCGAACAACTTCGAAAATGGTTTGACGACCTCCTTTTGACCTTCCTTGAACAGCAACATGTATATCATATTATGGGAGGGGGAAAGGATATACTCATTTTCGAAAAAGAACGACTTGCCACCGTGCCCGAAATCAAGGGATTGGTTAGCTTTGCGACCGCATTGGCCGAATTGAAACAGGCTTCCCAAAAGACCCTTTGACATGCTCGGACTCAAGCTGCCCACCGATCCAAGATGGGCCAACATCGCAGAGAAGAATATTGAAGAGATCCTGACCGATCATGCTTATTGCGAGCAAAAGGCAGCAAGCACTGCGATCTCCCTTTTGGTGACCTACCCGGAGTACGATGATCTGGTTTCCTCGATGGCTGCACTGGCCCGTGAGGAGATGGCTCATTTCGAAATGGTTCATAAAAGGATCCTGGAAAGGGGATATACCCTCGGCAGGGAAAGAAAAGATGAGTATGTTGCCAGGATCAACACCTTCTTCCCAAAGACCGGAGACAGAAAACAAAGACTGGTCCACCGCCTGTTGATCGCTGCCCTGATCGAAGCTCGTAGTTGCGAGCGTTTTAAAGTGCTTTCTGAGAATATTTCTGATCAGGAACTCGCTTCCTTTTACAGAAATCTCATGGTCAGTGAAGCCAATCACTACACCATGTTCCTCAAATTTGCCCGAGACTTCGGTGGGCGAGAGATGGTAGATCCGCTTTGGAAGGAATTCCTCGAATTTGAAGGAAAGGTCATTGCCGAATTTGGAACCAAAGAACATATTCACGGATAAGATCCAAAAATCATGAAGAATACCGCGTTAAGTCATATCCACGCCAAATTGGGTGCCAAAATGGTCCCCTTTGCCGGTTACAACATGCCCCTTCAATACGAAGGGCTGATGCCCGAACACCATGCAGTGAGGGATTCGGTGGGGGTATTTGACGTTTCCCATATGGGAGAGTTTCTGGTCAGGGGTGACAAGGCCCTGGAGTTGATCCAATGGATTAGCACCAACGATGCCTCCAAGCTCTTTCCCGGAAAGGTTCAATACTCTTGTATGCCCAACGGAAAGGGTGGGATCGTGGATGACCTCCTGATCTATCAGCTTGGAGAAAAGGAATACATGTTGGTGGTCAATGCCAGCAATATTGAAAAGGATTGGGCGTGGATCCAATCACAGAATTCCATGGATGCAGAAATGCTGAATGTAAGTGATGAAATGTCATTGCTTGCCATTCAGGGACCCAAGGCGGCAGAAGCCATGCAAGGGCTAACCGATATTGATCTGTCGGATATGAAGTATTATACCTTCCAGAAAGGAACTTTTGCCGGCCATAAGGATATTTTGATCTCCGCCACCGGATACACCGGTTCGGGGGGATTTGAGATCTATATGCCCAATGATGTGGCTGAGGATGTCTGGAACAAGGTTCTTGAGGCTGGAAAGGATTTCGGGATCCTCCCTTGTGGCCTTGGAGCCAGGGATACTCTCCGACTTGAAAAGGGCTTCTGTTTGTATGGAAATGATATTGATGACACTACCTCTCCTATCGAGGCAGGACTAGGTTGGATCACCAAATTCACCAAGGATTTTGTGGATCGTGAGCGACTCGAGAACCAAAAACAAGAAGGTCCCAAAAGTAAATTGGTCGGCTTTGAATTGATCGATCGAGGTGTCCCAAGGCACGATTACGAGATCTGTGACTCAGAAGGGAAGGTCATCGGACGCGTGACCAGTGGCACCATGTCACCCAGCTTGAAAAAGGCCATCGGAATGGGTTACGTTCCTGCCGAAAGATCTACCCCGGGAAGTGAGATCTTCATTCAGGTTCGTGGAAAACTCCTGAAGGCCGAAGTGGTGAAGATTCCCTTCTTATCATAGGAACGACAAGATTCCTTAGAATATAAACCCCGGAGATCCGGGGTTTTTTTATTGAAAGGGTGGAAGCCTTAAATAATCTTAATTTGAAGGGCTTAATCCTACAGGTATGCAAAAGATCCTGAAAGAGAATGGGATGATCCTGATCATCTTGTTCTTCATCACCAGTGCTGCGGCGTATGCCATTGCCAAGTACATCCTACCGCAGGAGTATCGATCAGTGGCGGTGATCTTTCCCCCAAATACCCATGCGAACATTCATCTCGTGTCTGCCGGAATGAGATTCGGTTACGACAAGGAGATCGGAGAGCATGTGGAAATATTGAATTCCAATCCTGTTCGCGAATCGATCATCGACACCTTTGACCTGATCGCCCACTATTCCATTGACACCACCGATCCCTTCTTTCGCGAAGAATTGGGAAGAAGGTATGACAGGAATATCGATATCTCCAGAACGGTCAATAAAAGTATTCACATATCCGTCTTTGATCGGGATCCTCAAATAGCGGCCTCGATGGCCAATGCACTCATACGAGAGGCAGATCGGCACAAGACCGATATGATACGAGGGAACATTGCTCTTGCTATGCATGCAGCCAGGAATAGTCTCGAGGAGAAAGAGACGACTGTGGAAGAAATGACCGATTCGCTTGAGGCGCTACGACAGGCAGGTGAAAGCGTCTGGACCTTCGGTGAGGAGCGGAAATCAGGTCGATATATGAACTACGAGCTTCAATACCGGAGAGAGTTGGAGCGGTTTCATAACCTCAAGGCCAGGTATGAGGAACTTGAGGACCTTTACAATGAGGCTATTCCAAGATCCTATGTGGTAAGCCCGGCCGTGGCATCGGTGAAGCCCGATCGACCTAAAAAACTCATAATCGCATTGGCATCAGGATTTTTAGCTATTCTGATCTTCATAGGGTATAAAAGCCTGAAGGAAGACGAATGATCCTGAACGGGAAAATATCCTGGAGGTGGCCGATCCTCCTTTTTTCCCTGCTCATTCCGATCGTGTTGGTATGGAAAGGGGGGGATCGATCCTTAATGGTCACCCTTTCTCTGGTGGGGATCTTGTCTGCCTTCCTTTTATATCGATTCGGATACCTGAGCAGGTGGTTCGTCTTTCTTTTCCCAGTATTACTCTTTTCTATTGAAACTCCGCTCTTCGGAGGGGCATCGGTATCCATACCTGGTGAATTGTTCGTTCTATGGATCCTGTCCGCATTGGGCTCTGCCTTTTTGTTGGATCGAGATTTCAGGCGAAGGACGGTGACCAATCCAATTTCCCCCTGGGTCATTCTTTTGATCCTTTCTTACTGGATCACTTCGGCGTTTTCAACCATGCCCACTGCCTCTCTAAAATTTTCTTTCATCAACACGGTTTTCATTTTGCTTGGCTATTTGGGAATGGGGTTCTTACTCGATCAGGAGCGGAAATACCTGAAGCGATTCTTTCAGTGGTCCGGACTGGCGCTGTTTATCCTGTGTGTCTACTCGATCATTCGCCAGGTACCTTATCAGTTCAACCCGGGGTCAGCTCCTCAAATGGCAAGGCCATTTTTCAAAGATCACACCATCCTGGGAGCAGCTTTGGGCCTTTGGCCTTTTGTTTTCTTCCTCTGGCCCAGGATCTTTCCTGAATCCTCCAGATTGGAAAAGCGGGCAATGGTCTTACTGGCTGTATTGATCACTCTTACTCTGATCCTCACGACTTCCAGGGCTGCATGGGTGGGTCTTGCCGCATCTTTTGGGATTAATATTCTTATCCGATTGGGATGGGGCTTTCGCCGGATAGGGTTCTCCATCCTGATAGTGGCTTTAGGGCTTTTCGCCTTTGGAGCATATAATTACGATGTCGTATTCTCCAATCCCTATACAAGTACGGGTGGGAATTCCACGATTGAGGATCAGGCCTACAGCATCACGAACTTCAATACCGACGTTTCCAATCTCGAAAGAGTGAATCGATGGAGTTCTGCCTGGAGAATGTTCAAGGATAGACCCTGGGTGGGGTATGGTCCTGGCACCTATCAATTCCAGTACCTACCTTGGCAAAGAGAGGATGAAATGACCACCATCAGTGTCACAAATCCCTATTCGACCATCAGTGGTCGGGGTGGATCGGCTCATTCAGAATACCTTTTGGTCCTTTCAGAAATGGGTTTGATCGGTTTCGTTCCTCTACTTCTTGTCCTTTTTGCGGTCTTCAAAAAGGGGGTCGATCTTTCTGCGAATCCCAATGGATCTCCCCAAAGATGGCTGGTATTGGCCATGACCCTTGGAATTACCGGGTACATGGTGCATGGCCTCTTCAATAATTTCCTGAATACAGACAAGACAGGAGTGATCTTCTGGTCCTGGGCAGGGATCATTCTCTGGTCAAAAATCCAGACCCGGAATGGACAGGAGTGAGTGGATAGAGAAATATCATGCCTTACGCGAAAAGGAGGGGTGGGTCCTTTCGGATGAGGAGGTGGCGCGTTTACCCGACCGACCCAAAAATGACCCACTCTACCACCACTGGATGATGCGAAAGGATTCCATGAAACGGATCCTGAGATTGATTCAGGATCGAGGGGCGGGCCCAAGGATCGGTGACCTTGGATGTGGAAATGGATGGTTAGGTCACTGGATCGCCGGCCTGGATAGGGTAGTGGTAGGTGTTGATCCCAACCTTCCTGATATTCAGCAAGCTCAGCGAGTCTTTTCGAAAACGAATCTTGAATACCGTTTAGGCGATGAAACCGAATTGGTTGGTGGAAAACCATTAGATTTGGTATTGATATCAGCTGCATTACAGTATTTCGCCCATCCTCGTCATCTTTTTTCAATGCTGCTCGACTCCATGCCACCTCACGGGGAGGTGTGGATCGCTGATACCTTTCTCTACACAGAGAAAGAGGCCGGGGCCGCGCGTGAGCGGTCCATGATTTATTATGAACGATCGGGATCTCCGGAATTGAAGGATGTTTACCATCACCATACCTGGAAGATCTTTGAAGGTTTTGACACAGAGGTTCTATATCAACCCAGTCTGAGCAGACTTACCAGATGGTTGGTTCCTCATCGGTCGCCCTTCCCGATCATTGCGGTGAAGAAAAGATGAACCTGACCAGCCTATGACCCTAAAGGAGTGCCTCGGGTATGAGGAGATGATCCTCGAAAAGCTCATTTATTTTTCCATTTTCAGGCATCCCCTGAAGGTGGAAGAGATCCACAATCTTTTGAGGGGAAAGATCACCCTTAACCAGATCCAATGGACCCTGAATGAGGGGGTGGCCAAGGGATGGTTGTATGAGAACAAGGGATTTTTTACCGTGGATCAGGAAGTGGCCAATTGGGTGATGGAAAGAAGGCAAAAGGAAGAGGTCGGAATCCGATACTTCAAGGCTTTGCCTTTTTGGGCCCGATTGATCAGGTGCTTTCCATTTGTTCGAGGCGTCGCAGTTTCCGGTTCACTTTCCAAAGGGGTCATCCACGACAATGGGGATATTGATTATTTCATTATCACCACACAGGGAAGACTCTGGTTGACCCGCACCTTTTTGGTCCTTTTCAAGAAGGCATTCCTCCTCAATAGCCGCCGATACTTTTGTGTGAATTACTTCATTTCTGAGGATCACCTGGATATACCGGATCACAATGTCTTCACAGCTACTGAGATCGAATACCTGATCCCGATATATAATGAGGATCTGTTCAGACGCTTCCGAGAGGTGAATCAATGGGTCAGGGATTACTTTGGAGAATTCAACCATCCTGTCCGGTGGCGTTCCATCCCCCGAAAGGGTAGAAAGGCCAAAGAAATGTTGGAAAGGGTTTTCGGTGGATCTTTCGGCGACCGATTGGATGATCTCTTCATGCGATTGACACTGATGCGATGGAGGCGTAAATTCAGCCATTTTGACCATGAAAGTTTTGACCTCGCCCTTCGTTCAAAGAAGGAGGTGTCCAAGCATCACCCGCAGAATTTCCAGGAGAAAGTACTATCGAAGATGAACGAGATCCGAGAAAAAGTAGAACAAAAGAGAATGCGTGTAGCCGTATGAGGATCCTGGTCACTCATAGCTACTTTCTTCGATTCGATCCCAAACAATGGGTCCAACGTAAACCGTATCCACCTCTGGCAACCTTGATCGCCGCTTCCATTCTTCGTGACCTCGGACATGAAGTGGCCTTTTACGATACCAATTTCGCCTCCAGTCCCGAAGAGATCCTTCCACTGTTGGATTCATTCCAACCTGAGCGACTCGTGATCCTTGAAGATGGGTTCAACTATCTCACCAAGATGTGTCTTACCAACATGAGGCAAGCCGCTCTGGAAATGATCGGGTATGCTCGTTCAAGGGGAATTCCAACAGTGCATTCAGGCAGTGATTCGACCGATCATTTTGAGCTCTATCTGGAGAATGGTGCAGAGGCCATCATTCTGGGTGAACCCGAACAGGCCGTGACCGAATGGATCCGGGGGGAGGAGTTGGAAAAAATTCAGGGAGTGGCCTTTCTTAAGGAGGGAAAGGTTGTGAGAAACCCCACAAGACCGGTTCTGAAAGACCTTGACTCTCTTCCTTTCCCTGCATGGGACCTTCTAGATATCCAACCCTATCGCGAAAGTTGGTCCATTCATGGCTATTTCTCCATCAATCTGGCAACCACTCGAGGTTGTCCCTTTAAGTGTAATTGGTGTGCAAAACCGATATATGGCAATCGGTACAATAGTCATTCTGCAAAGTATATTGTCGACCTGATCGAATACACAAGGAAGAACTTTTCGTTCGATCACATTTGGTTCTGTGACGATATCTTCGGTCTGAAACCTCGATGGGTACAAGAATTTAGGGCGATCCTTCAGGATAGGGACATTCATCTTCGGTACAAGATCCAATCACGGGCTGACCTCCTTCTCGTTGAGGACACCATTCAGGCTCTTGCCGACACAGGTTGTGAGGAGGTGTGGATCGGCGCTGAATCTGGAAGTCAAAGGATCCTGGATGCCATGGACAAGGGAACCACCATCGAACAGATCCGCAAAAGTACCCATCTAATGAAGAAACACGGCATCAAACCTTGCTTCTTTCTTCAATTTGGTTACCTCGATGAGAGCTGGGAGGATATCTCGCTTACCTTGGAAATGATCCGCGATTTGCGGCCTGCTGATATTGGAGTGTCCGTTTCGTATCCATTACCGGGAACCGGTTTCTATGAAAAGGTCAAGGAACAATTGATCCACAAGGCCAATTGGACGGATTCTGACGAACTTCTCTTGATGTATCAGGGTACCTTTTCGCCAGAGTTCTATAAACGACTACACAGGTATGTTCATCGACTTTTCAGGAGCCAACAGGGATGGGATGCCCTACCCATTGTGGGAAAAGGCGAATCTGAAATGCGAAAGAGTATTTCGTGGTTCTACCATTATCCCCTGACTTGGATGGAAAGAGCTCGTCTCAAACGGATCCTAAAAATGGAATCCGTGGCGTGATGAAACAAACTCGAGCTTCCAGGGCCTTTGGTGTGCAATCTTCCTCTTTCGACCAGACCTATGGGCCATCTCCAATCGTACGGTTCAAAAGAAATAGAGTTCGGGAATTACTGATCCCATATTTGCCTGAACGAGCCTCCATTTTGGAATTGAATGGGGGTACAGGGGAGGATGCCCTTTTTTTTCGAGGGTTGGGACATTCGGTCACGTATACAGACCTTTCCGATGGTATGATTGAACAGGCTAGGAAAAAATTCAAGGAAAGTGAATGGGAGGATATTCGGTCCATTCAGGCCTCCTTCGAGGATCTTTCTGGAATTGTGGAGACATTCGATGTGGTGTTTTCCAACCTTGGTGGATTGAATTGTACCCCTGACCTTCCCGCCGTCCTAGATCAGGTGGAC
>JAJLJK010000281.1:0-9640 GCA_033844885.1 Bacteroidota bacterium
TCCCGGATCTCAACCAGATTTCGGTGATGTTCGATCACCTCCCCAAGGGACGGATACAACCATCCTTTTTCGAAGGTACCCGAAACGTGCTTTAAATAGGCCAACAAAAGATATTTCTTATACTCAGCATCCAGCAGACCACTGGTCAACCAATCGGGAGGAAGCGATTTCATAGTAGCGGGATTTTCTATTTTCTAACTAAAAGATAAGCAAGATTTTCTTTCCTTGCTGACCCTGAATCACCGGACAGGCGATCAATGTTCAAACAACCATTTGTACCTTTGAGGGATGAACAGTGAGCGATTCACCTTTTCTGAAGCTGGGATCATCCATCGATTGATCCGCGACTTTCTCGATGGAAATGATGATGTCGAACCCTTTTGTCGGGGGTTCAGTACTCTCGAAAACTTAAGAGATCACAGGGATAAACGAGTTCTATCCGCCGAAAGGCGAATTGAGCTTGCCGAGTCACTTACTCTGCAATATGAAATTCTTCGCAAGGAAGGTCTCGATCTGGATGCGACATTTGCCAATATCAGCAACCTAAAGAACCCATCCACCTTTACAGTCACCACGGGTCACCAATTGAATCTGGGAACAGGTCCTGCCTTCTTCTTCATCAAACTCATGCACACCGTGAGAATGGCCGAAGAATTGAACCGTAAATGGAAGGACACCCATGTGGTCCCCGTCTATTGGATGGCCAGTGAGGATCATGATCACGAAGAGATCGACCACTTCTATTGGGGGAACGAACGGATCACCTGGAGGACCCGTCAAAGCGGCGCAGTGGGTCGTTTTTCGACCGAGGAGATCCAGGAATTGATTCCCCGGATCAAGGAGATATTGGGTCCTGGGAAAAAAGCTTCAGAGATCGTCGGCACCTTTGAAAAGGCTTATTCATTGCCTACCCTGGCAGATGCTACTCGTTACCTGGTTCATTCTTTCTTTGGATCATACGGTTTAGTGATCGTGGATGGTGACGATACCCGATTGAAGCGATCGATGGTGGATGTTTTTGTGGATGAGATCGAACGGGGGACCTCAGGAACCCTGGTCCGAAAAACCTCAGATGCAATGTCCGACCTGGGCTATCCTATTCAGGTGAATCCTAGAGAGATCAATCTTTTTTATCTGGATGATAAGGGTAGACATCGATTGGTCAGGGAAGAAGGTCTATTCCACAACGGTTCGGGACTGAAATGGACGCAGAAAGAGATACTGACCGAGATCGGGGAACATCCTGATCGATTTTCACCAAACGTCATCCTCCGACCCCTGTACCAGGAGCTGATCCTTCCGAATATCTGTTATATCGGTGGGGGAGGAGAGATATCTTATTGGCTACAATTATCAGAGGTCTTTGATCATTTCGAGGTTCCGTTTCCGGTTCTTTGGTTGAGGAATTCAGTCCTATTATCTACTACGCCCATTTCCAGAAAACGGGAAAAGGTGGATCTCCCATGGACCGATTTCCTTGGAAAGATGGGCGAGGCCCAGACCCGATGGGTTCAACGACACAGTCCCCTCCCAATGGATATGGACGAACAGCGCTCTCTTCTTCGTGGGATGTTCTCGGATCTGGAAAGCTTGGCGCAGCGAACCGACGAAAGTATGATGGGAGCGGTAAAGGCTCAGCAAGCCAAGCAATTGAAGGGCCTTGAGAACCTCGAGAAGAAATTGAGGCGGGCAGAAAAGAGGAAGAATGATACAGCTATGAGGCAGATCGAAGAGATATGTGCCTTTATCAAGCCCGGAGGGACCCTGCAAGAACGTCACTGGAACTTTTTCTACCTGGATCACCTGATCGAAGAAGATCTTCTACAGGAACTTCATAAGGCCATGGATCCCCTAAAAAGCGAACTGATCATATTGAGTTGATGGATGTTTTTTTGATCCTTCTCGTGGCTTTTCTGGCCTCTGGACTTACCCTGATATCTGGATTTGGACTTGGAACCATGATGCTTCCGGTCTTTGCCCTTTTCTTCCCACTGGAGGTGGCTGTGGGTCTGACGGCCGTTGTACACCTTCTCAACAATCTATTCAAAATGGGATTGCTTTTTCGTTGGGTGGATAGGGCCGTTTGGCTTTGGTTCGGTATTCCTGGGATCTTAGGTGCTTTTTTGGGCGCAAATCTCACGCTATGGTTGGGAGAGACCGAGGGATATCATGTGAATGGAAGATCTGTATCCTTTTTAGCATTGGCCATTGGGATCCTGATGATCTTCTTTGCAGTGACCGAGATCTTTCCCAGGATCCTTCAGGTCACATTCAAGAGGGCCTATTTGGTTCCGGGTGGGGTTCTCAGTGGGTTTTTCGGCGGTCTGAGCGGCCATCAAGGGGCTCTTCGAAGTATGTTCCTCATCAAAGCCAACCTTTCAAAGGAACAATACATAGCTACTGGCGTAGCCATTGCCTTGTTGGTGGACCTTACAAGGATCCCTACTTATGGATTAGCAATATGGGAAGATATCCAGGGAGAGATCCCATTATTGATGGGGGCGACCCTTTCAGCCTTCCTCGGTGCCTTTATTGGGAAAAGACTGATCCCAAAGATCACATATCGAACGGTTCAGATCACTGTGGGTTCTCTAATGATCCTACTGGGAATCGGGATGATCCTTGGATGGATCTAGAATCCTTCTCCTTCGCCACCACCACCACCACGCTCGCGACGGATTAGGGATCGGAAGAGTTTGGGATCCCGCTCACCAAAGTTCCAGGAAAGGCGTAAGCTGACATTCCGAATATCCCATCTTCGATAATACTCTTGCGTAAAGCTCGGAGTAATGTATTCACCACCCCATCGTTGTGAGTTGAAAACGTCCTCGAATTCGACCGTAAGGGTAAGGTTGTGTTTGAACTTCTTTTGTAGGTTCAGATCGAGGTAAGCCATTTCGTTGGTCCTTCCTTGCGGGGTGATCCTGGGTGCCCGATAGGTACCACTGGCCTGAAATTCGATCTTCCAGGGGAATTTGTAACGAACGGTCGCTTTTCCAAATCCATTCCAGCCTTCATTCCTGATCTCTCCTTCATCGGTCGTGGCCGAAATGAGCGAATATTGGATATTACCATTCAGGTTGATCGATAGCTTTTCGGTGACATTGTGTTGCCAACTAGCCTCATACCCGACATTGTAGTTACTGTTTCCGTTGATGAAGGTGCTGACCAAAATGGTACTGTCTTCAGCAAAGGGATAAACATAATCGGTGATGACATTGTCCGTTGAGCGGAAGTAGATGGTTTGAAGGAAATTCCCTCCCTTGTAAACATAATTGTGGTTGACCTCTGAAACTGTAATGAATTCAGGTGCCAGACCAGGATTTCCCTGCCGTACGTTCTGACGATCCGTAAATTGTACATATGGTGTAACCTGCCACCAATTGGGCCGGTCGATCTTACGAGCCAGGTTCAGTTGGATCTCATGACTTCCAAATTTTCGACTCACGAAGATGGAAGGAAAGATCGCATTCATGAGGTTGTCCCAATCGCTAGGGTAGTTGTAGGAGAACTCTTCGTTGGTAAGAAGTTGTTTTCCATCCAGAATGGATTGCTCGTAGCGGAATCCTGCCTGAAGGCTGTAGTCCCCAATACGGGTGATGTAGTTCAGATAAGCAGCGTGAACCCACTCTCGCAGGTCGAAATCATTGGACAATAACGAATCCGGAACGTAAGAATCCCTACCATAGTCAAAACGTCGAGCATTGAGTGTAGACCGACTCAGACTACCGAAATTCTTAACTCCGGCTTCAAACCGACTACCATCTGCGAGCTTTTTGACGTAATCTGCCTGAAAGGTGAATTGATTGGTCTTTCCATACCCATCCTGATCCAAAATGATGGGTTCATTGGGTGGAAGATCGCTTTGGTAGGTAGTGTAGGTCGCCAGGCTGTTACGCTCAGAGTGGTTGTAGGTGAAGTCAGCCATGAACTCCTGGCTCATATCGCTCGGCTGAAAGCGGTACCCGATCTTTGAGGAATAGTTTCGCCAGTCGTACTTGGTGTCATTGAGCTGAAGACCCGTACCGGTTTGGATTCCCTGACCATCGAAATACGTGAAATTCTGTTCCTCGTTATTATTGAAATCGCCTGATGTGAGATTCTGCTCCAGAAACAGAGTGCTGGAGTTGGAGAGTGAATAATCGATCCCTAGCCGTCCAAATTGAAATTTTCGATATCGGTTGTTCAGGGCTTCCTGTTTGTATCCACCCGTAGGTTCTCCATTTTGAAGGTTGGTTTGCTCGGTCATTGCGTCTGTAGGTACATCCCGCGAATTCAAACTAAAACTGGAATTCACATTCCACTTTCCCAAACGCACATTCAAACTGGCCATTCCATTGTACCTCTCCCGGCCGGTTCCGGCCCCCAGAATGACCATTCCATTGTACCCCGGGGCGAGGTTCTTTTTGAGTACGATATTGAGGATACCTCCGGTGGCGCTGGCATCAAACCGGGCAGAAGGATTTGTGATGACCTCGATCCTTTCGATCTCATCAGCGGGGATCTGTTCGAGGGTCAGGGTTGTAGGGCGCCCATCGACAAAGATCATTGGACTGGCATTCCGTATGGTGACAGAACCATCGGACTCGACCAGAAGCGAAGGAATGTTCTTCATGGCATCGATCGCCGTCCCTCCCTGTGTACTGATATCCTTTGATACATTGAAGACCTTTCGATCTACTTGCATGGTCATCATTTCCTTTTCGGCGCTGACCTCCACTTCATTGAGAACCTGATTATCAGGGATAAGGAGAATATTGCCCAAGTTGACTGGAGATCCCGGGGCGAGTTCAATGGGCATCACCTTTTTGGAAAATCCCATGAAACTGATACTCAAGCGATATTTTCCTGGTCGAAGACCCGAAAGGCTAAACTTTCCCTTTTCATCGGTGAGACCCCCAGTGACAATGGAATCACTCTCTGCCATGAGCAAAGCAATGGCCGCGTATGGGATAGGGTCCTGGTTGGATCCTTCAAGGACCTTCCCGGTGATGGAGATCCCGCCGGGGCGTTGAGCAAGGACCTGAAACGATAAAAATAGGAGAATGGAGATTCCCAGTAATCTTTTGAAACTCATAGGGGTCGGATAGGGTTCCGTCTAGCAGCAGGTAAGGTCTTGCAAAGAAACGAATGAATCCCCGGAATACCTTATTTTGAAACTTGATTTAGAAAACATTAACGCTTGAAAGGCTAAATTGATCTCCGGGTATTCGAATCATTGAGATCATTTTGTTCCAACGCATGCTCAAGAATGGGTATGATCTTCTCAGGATCAACATCGGCAAGGGTGGAGAAACGGATACCTGCGATCTGCTTCCTACCTTGGAGATGCAGGATTGGAAAGAGGTGGGTCCATTCAGCGCCACGAATGAAGCACAATTCCACAAGGTGTGGTCCCTTTTTCAGGGGATTGAGATAACACACCCACTTGGTATGGTCATAGAAAGGAATTCGATATCGGATCCTGGGTCGGATGTCAGGAAAGGCCAGAATGAGACGGTGCACCTCCCAAAGGATATCCCGGGTTTCTCCATTGTGGGATCCGATGAATTCCTCTACATGATCCAGGTCCATGGTCGAAATTTTGACAATAAAATTATGAACCCTGACCTATCCAAAGGGTTCCAAAGAGAAAAGAATTATGGAAATCGAGGTATTGCATGATGAGACGCTCAAGGAGGGGAGTTTTTTTGTGAAGGAGAAAGGGAAGCGGGTGGCTGAACTTTCCTATCGGAAGATCTCCAAGGATCTGATCTCAGCGGATCACACAGAAGTGAACGAAGAGATGCAGGGAAAAGGAGTGGCCCAGGCCATGTACCACGAATTGATACGAACGGCGCGTCAACGAGGTTGGAAGATCAAACCCCAATGTCCCTTTGTCCGAAAGATGATGAAAAAGGATCCGGAGGTTCACGACATCATGGAGGGTTAGGGCACCCAATATCGGAACAAGACCCCATTCTTTTGGATGACGACCCAAACACTTTCCCTTCCGGGGATGGTGAATGGTTCTTCCCACAGTCTTTCCTCCACAAGGAGGATGCACTTTCCTGAATTGTTAAGGACCCAAAGCTTGTGGATCGAACTCTCATCGTGGAGAAGGGTTCTTCCCTGGATCCTTAATCCTTCCATGCGGATTACCTCCGGCATGTTCAAAATGGTGAGGTCGGATAGTACATAAAGAGTCGCAGGAATCCCATTTCCGGATTCATGAGCCACCCAAAAGCGGCCACCGGGAGCCTCGCAGATTGCCTCAGCCTGAAAATGATCCAGAATAACTGTCTCTCGAACTAATGGGGTGGAGGTCTGCTTATCGTACTTCCATACAAAAGAATGGCTGCTGGTAAAGGGATAACCAACCAGGAAGATCTTTCCTGAGCGTGAGGTTCCGCCCCCACATAACCCCTGAAGTGGAAGGGTTGGACCGGGATCGACAAGGTGATTTCCCGGTATTCTGGGAATTCTATAAACGGTTCCATTGCCGTCATTCCATCGTTTGGTGATCAGGGTGATCGAATCTCTTTCGACCATGATACTCTCAGCATCGTATGGGGTTTGAAATGGAGCGGGGTTGAATTGGTTCTGATCCGAATAGACAAAGCCGATCGTGTCCGCATCTACGGAATCCTGCGTCAAGGAGGCAATCGGGATCCTTAGGATCCGAAGATCGGTCCGCGTTCCTTGATTATTCCCGATGTCCCCTATATAGAGGTATTGATCATCCGAAGTGAGATCCTCCCAATCAATGTTTCCCGAATGGCGAACGTGTATTCTTCGGATCACCTGTCCATTACTCGTGTCAATGGCCAGGATCTCCGCGGGATTTCCACCGTCATTGATCCCATAGAGGGTGTCATTGACAAAACTCAATCCGGATATCTCATTGAGGGCAGGGGGGAGAATGATCTTTTTCACAGGGATCACCTGTGCTCGAAGGTTCCCTAGGCAGAGGGTCAGTAGACCAATAAGGATGGGGAAAGTCTTAGACATAAAAAAAGGGGCCAATCGGCCCCTTAATTTACAAGAAGTAAGTTCGTTCTTAGTAGTTACGACCACCACGGAAGTTTCCACCTCCGCCGCGGTTGAATCCACCTCCACCACCACGTGGGCGGCTTTCACGGGGTTGAGCTTCGCTTACGCGAAGGGGACGTCCTTGGAAGGAGTAACCATCGAGAGAGCTCAATGCTTCTTTACCATCGGCTTCTTCAGCCATCTCAACAAATCCGAAACCCTTGCTTCTTTGGGTTTCACGGTCAATGATCAGGCGGCAGCTAGCTACTTCGCCATAGGCACCAAAAAGGGCCCTCAAATCTTCTTCCGAACAGGTGTAAGGAAGGTTTCCTACGTATAAATTCATGGAACAAAAAAAATAAAACGGTTCACACTGCCATCGGGAACTGGAACGGCAGCACTTTCAGATAGGAAAACCTTAGGTGTGTCCGGTTTAGAACTCGGTGGAAGCTGGTACAAAGGTAGTTTAACAAACGAATTTCCAAGCAGTTTCGTGAAAAATTAATCTCCGGGAAGGATATTTTTATTGAAGACGACCGTAAAAATGGTCCCCTTCCCTGGTTCAGATTGAACTTTGATCTCTCCACCCATGGCCTCGATCTGATTCTTGGTCATGAACAGCCCAACGCCCTTTGCATCGGGGTTTCGGTGAAAGGTCTGGTGAAGTTTAAAGATCTTTTCACCAAACTTTTCCATGTCGATCCCAATGCCATTATCAGAGAATTCAAGGATCTGCAATCCTCCGTCTTCATAGGATCGAACTTTGATGCTCAAAGCTCTTTCAGGGGATGAATATTTGAGTGAATTGGATAGGAAGTTGTGCAAAATGGACTCCAAATAGAGGGGAGGATACTTGATGGAACGCAAACCTGAGAAATCGATTTGAATGTCGGCCTTCTTCTTTCCCAAAGTGGCATTGAGTCGGGCTAAAACCTTTTCCCAAACCTCCTGGAGGTCCAGTTTCACACTTTTGGGTTTTTGCGTTTCCCGGATCTTGATCACATCCACAAGATCATCCAGTGTCTCCTGGAAACTATCAGCCAGTCGTCGAAGGACCTGCAAAGTTTCGTTTCGATCCCTCTCGTTCGATGCGGTCTCTAATAGATCGATCAATACTTTGAGGTTTCCCACCGGCGATCTCAAATTGTGAGAGACGATCTGGTGAAATTCTTCCAAGCGATGATTCTGGTGGCTCACCTCATCTACAAGCTCTTTGAGCTGATCTTCCCTTTGCACTTGATGGGTGATGTCCTGAAAGACCCCATAAACCTTGGTCACCTTGCCATCCACGATCTCTGGCCTACCGACGGATCGGACCCAAAGGTGATTTCCCTTGGCTGTGATAAAGGGAAGTTTAATATCAAATGGAACGGCATCGTTGATGCAGCGGGTCAATAGGGTGAATATCCTCTTTCGACCTTCCCCAGGATAGAACTTTCCTGCTTCTTCCAGACTGGGTTGTTCCTTGATATTGTCGATCTCATGGATCTCAAAGACCTCCTTACTCCATCGAGGCATCATGTTCCGGACATCCAGTTCCCATGAACCGATCTTGATCATCCTTGCCGCTTCCTGCCACATAGTTCGAGTATCCCGGATCTCTTCGAAATTGCGATACTCATCAGAGACATCTCTAGAGATAGTCAGGAGGATGAACTCCCCATCTGGAGTGGTGATTTCAAGGCGATGGGATAACGTGGACAACCAAATGTAATGACCCTCCTTGTGCTTGAACCTGTAAACTGCCTTCAAACCAGTTTCTCCTTTGACCAGTGGTTCATGAGAGGTCTCGCGTATCTCCTGATGATCGTCCGGATGAAAATAATCATAGGGTGAAGTGTCGATCAACTCCTGAGGTTCATATCCGATTAGATCGATGGATGCCTGGTTCACGTATAGGTAACTCCCGTCTTCACGATGAAGACAAATGAGCTCGGGAATGGATTCAAAGAGATCCTTGAACCGAAGCTGCGGAATATCCTTTAGGGAGATCACTTGATTACTTTTTGGATAGGGTTTGGCTAATTTATACAAGAATTAGCATTACTAAGTTATTTTCCTTGCCATTCGAATGATTCTAAAATTTCCACCAAAATTCGCTGGTATATCAGCCGTTATTACAAAACCGGTTTCTGTCGCCAGAGGTTCTATCTGTCGATTGATATTGGAAAAGAGGATAGAGGTGATCCAGTTGAGGATCCTTCTTGTGAATCCCGGTTTGGCATTCCCTACCAGGAATTTGTCAAACACCGCGATCCTTCCGTTGGGTTTCAACACCCGATTCACCTCCTTCATACATTGAACGGGATCTGGAATGACGGCAAGGATCAGGTGAAGGATCACCACGTCAAAGGTGTCATCCTCAAACTTCAGTGAGTGCCCATCCATTATGCGAGCATCCACATGAAGGTCAAGTCTTTTGGCTCTTCTCTTGATCTTTTCCACCATGCTTGGGGTGATGTCAATTGCGGTGATCTCATTCTGTGGAGGCAGATAATCCAGGTCGAGACCGGTTCCTGCACCGACAATGAGAACCTTTTCTCCCGGTTTGACGTCGATCTCACGGATGGATCGCTCGCGTGAAGGGGTGAGAATGCTGACCACCCCATCATAGATCGGGGTGTAAAGG
>JAJLJK010000282.1:0-11282 GCA_033844885.1 Bacteroidota bacterium
TCAGAAGCATCAGCAGAATCAGTGGGTTCGCTTGTTTGAGACCAAACAGGCTTGGCTACTAGCATGATCGCCAGCAGAAGAATAAGGTTTTTAAATAAACTCATACTGAGAATAAAGCGCTTTAATGATTTGGCGTATTCACTTAACTGGCTAAAATATGGAAATATTCCAATGGGTAAAACCCTTGCAACAAAATGAAAAAAGCCGGACTTGGTAGTCCGGCTTTCCTTTATCCTCAAAACTGATCAGCGAGTGAACAGCATCTCCCTGTATTTGGGAAGAGGCCATTGTTCGTCATCGATCAATAATTCCAGTTTATCCACTTCATATCGGATCCGATCAAAATAAGGACGAACATCGTTACAATAAGCTAGAGCTCGTTGACGAGTATCCTCGATCTTGTTGGCCTTTTTGCGAGCTTCCACCATGGCTTCTTTTTCTGCAATGATGGTACTGATCCTCTCAGATATCTCGGTGATCATCTCCAATTGCTCCTTGGCAACTTTACGATAGACCTCGGGCTCCAGAAGATCCTTCAAACGCTGGACATTCTCAATCAGCGTATTTTGGTAACGGATAGCGGTAGGAATGATATGATTTCCGCTAAGATCACCCAGGATCCTTGACTCGATCTGTATCCGCTTTTGATAATCTTCCAATTGGATCTCATGGCGAGCATGGATCTCCTTCTCATTCATTACGCCATTTTCGGTAAAGACTCGAATCGCCTCTGAAGAGATATACCCTTCCAAAGCCTCTGGAGTGGTGGGAATATTCTTCAGGCCTCTCTTGGCAGCTTCCTGCTTCCATTCCTCACTGTACCCATCGCCTTCAAACCGAACTTTCTTGGATTCTTTGATGTAATCGCGAAGGACATTCAGGATCGCATCATCCTTCTTCATCCCACCTTTGATCAACTTGTCGACAGAGGTCTTGAATTTTCTCAATTGATCTGCCACGATGGTATTCATGACCGTCATAGGTTGGGCACAGTTGGCACTGGAACCCACGGCACGGATCTCAAACTTATTCCCGGTAAAGGCAAAGGGTGAGGTCCGATTCCGATCTGTGTTGTCCAGTAGGATCTCGGGGATCTTACCAACCACATTGAGTTTGATGTCGGTCTTTCGCTCAGGGGTCAGTTTTCCTGATTCCAGTTTTTCCAATTCATCCAACACATCGGTTAGCTGGGATCCAATGAAAACGGAGATGATCGCAGGAGGAGCCTCATTGGCTCCTAGGCGATGGTCATTCCCCGCACTTGCGATGGATGCCCGGATCAGATCTGCATGATCATTAACTGCCTTGATGGTATTGATGAAGAAGGTAAGGAACTGCAGATTGCTCTTTGGGGTCTTCCCGGGTGACAGTAGATTCACACCCGTATTGGTCGCGAGAGACCAGTTGTTGTGCTTGCCAGATCCGTTGATCCCGGCAAAGGGTTTTTCATGAAGGAGCACTCTGAAATTATGCCGACGCGCCACTTTCTCCATAAGATCCATGAAAAGGGAGTTGTGATCTACAGCCACATTGGCCTCTTCAAAGATGGGAGCAAATTCGAATTGGGATGGAGCCACCTCATTATGACGGGTCTTGATCGGAATTCCAAGGCGGATGGCCTCAAATTCGACCTCTCTCATAAAGTTGATGGCCCTTTCAGGGATGGAACCAAAGTAATGGTCATCCAACTGTTGTCCCTTGGCCGGAGAATGGCCTAGAAGGGTGCGGCCTCCGAGAACCAGGTCGGGACGTGCATTATACAAGGCGCTGTCCACCAGGAAATACTCCTGTTCCCATCCAAGGGTCGAGGTCACCTTGGTCACATTCTTGTCAAAGTATTTACAGACCTCCGTAGCCGCATTATCCACCACCTGAAGTGCACGAAGCAATGGGGTCTTGTTATCCAGAGCCTCACCGGTATAGGAAACGAATACCGTAGGAATACAAAGGGTACGTCCTATGATGAATGCAGGTGAGGTAGGATCCCATGCTGTATACCCCCGAGCTTCAAAAGTATTACGGATCCCACCACTTGGAAAGCTGGATGCATCCGGCTCTTGCTGGACCAGCATTCCACCATCGAACTTCTCGATCGCATATCCTTCTGAAGTAGGTTCAAAGAAGGAATCATGTTTCTCAGCCGTGGTCCCTGTCAGGGGTTGGAACCAGTGTGTGTAATGGGTTGCCCCTAGATTCATTGCCCAGGCCTTCATGGAGGTGGCCACCTGATCGGCAACATCACGCGTGATCTTGGTACCATGAACCATGGCATCCATCACACTATTGTAGGCCTGCTTGGTCATATAACCTTGCATAGTGCGGGCATTGAAAACATGCGAACCAAAGTAGTCGGAAGCCTTGGCGAACTTGTTCTCAAATTCAACCGGCTTACGTGTCATGGTCTCTTGAAGGGTGAGAAATCGAATCTGCGGCATGGATTTTAATTTTTATGCCACAAAGGTAAAAATAAAGGGGCTGAATTCAATTTTTTGACATCTTTTCCGAAGCACCCCCTAATTTTAAGGGTCAATCTATAAAAGAAAGTAAAAATACAAGATGTACCCCCCTAAAAACAGGCCGCCCAACCGCTTTCCAAGATATTTTGAGGTAAAGAAAAAGATGGGAACCCCTAGGAGTAATGAGAAACCTAGCATCCACCAATAATCAAAGGTCAGGAACTCTGGCGAGGTAAGAGGGATATCAATGATCATACTGCTCAAGCCAAGCACACTGGTGATATTGAAAATATTACTACCAATGATATTCCCGACTGCCAGATCGGTCTCTCCTTTTCTGGCGGCGATCAAAGAGGCGGCCAGTTCAGGAACAGAAGTGCCGAAGGCCACAATGGTGAGTGATATCACCCGCTCACCGACTCCGAGCTGAAGGGCGATCTCTGACGCCCCATCCACCAAAAATTGAGCACCATATCTAAGGCCGACGATCCCAATGAGAAGCAAGAGAAAAACCATCCAGAGGGGTCGCTTCACGTAAGACTCCTGAATCTCCTTCTCCATGACATCGGCATTTCGTGCCTTTCTCGACCCCCTGATCTTGTATACATTATAACCAATGATCATCATGACCAGGACACCCCCTTCCCAACCATTCAGGCGATCATCCCAAATAACAAAGAGGTAGAACAACAAAGTGACAACGACCATGATCACCCAATCGAACCGATAGCCACGATCCATAACCGGTAATCGTTTGATAAGAGCGGTAAGCCCCAGGATGAGTCCGATATTGGCAATGTTGGATCCCACCACATTTCCAACTGAAATGTCGGGGTGTCCATTCATGGCAGCCTGAAGGCTAACGAGAAGTTCAGGGGCAGAGGTAGCAAAGGAGACGACAGTGAGGCCGATGACAAGGGTGGACACGTTCAGCCAAAGAGCAAGAGATACGGAGGACCGAATAAGCATCTCACCGGCGACGACCAACAGGACAAGACCGGCAACGACGTTTAGGTATTCCATTAAATCCGGGTATTCCGTTTGATGGCTCCAGAGATCTCTTCGATCTGCTTCTTTCCTTCTTCGAAGCTCTTCTTCACTTCGCTGAGGTCGTCATCATTTTCAGCGGTTCGGGTGATCTCGCTTTTGATGTCATTGGTGGCATTTCGGACGGCCTTTATTCCCTTGCCCAATCCCCTGGCGATCTCGGGGATCTTATCCGCACCAAAGAACATGACCACCACGAGAAGAACGATCATTAGTTCCCCACCGCTGATATTGAAGAATAGGAAAATGGATGACAACATGGTTCCCTCCGATAATTTCCACGAAGGTACGAAAAGAAGATATCCTCAGTGGGTTCCGTACCCTCCTGAAAAAAGAAAGGCACCCCTTTTGGGATGCCTTTCAAATGGAACTTTTCTCATCAGATATCCTCGTCCTTCATATTTCCACCCGCATCGTAGAAGATCGGTGTGGCAATGAAAAGGGAAGAATAGGTACCGACCACGATACCGAGGAGCAGGGCGAACATGAATCCTCGGATGACCTCACCTCCGAAGAGGAAGATGATCAACATTACAAAGAAGGTGGTCAATGAGGTGTTAAAGGTACGGCTCAAAGTACCGTTCAAGGCACCATTGATGATCTCCCTTCTGGGTCGCTTGCTATGATAATGACCGAAATACTCACGGATTCGGTCAAATACGACCACGGTATCGTTCAACGAGTATCCCACAACAGTGAGGATGGCAGCGATAAACGCCTGATCCACCTCCAACTGGAAGGGCACGATCCCGTATAGAAGAGAGAAGGCTCCTAGGATGATGATCACATCATGCATCAAGGCACCTACCGCTCCAAGGGAGAACTGCCATTTCTTGAATCGAACCAGGATGTAGAGGAACACCACGATAAGAGAGAAGAGAACGGACCAGATGGCCGAGGTCTTGATATCATCTGCAATGGTTGGTCCTACCTGACGGCTGGCCATCATTCCCAGTCCATTTTCTGAATTGGCAAAGAAATCCTCTTCAGAGATCGGGTTTTTGAAATAATCCTTCAGTGCGTTGTAGACCTTATCATTGATGTCCTTCTCCACCTCGGTACCAGTCTCAGAGATACGGTACTTGGTAGTAATGATCACCTGGTTGTCATCCCCGAGGGTCTTGACCACGGGAGAGAAACGATTCCCTTCCTGATCAATAAGGATATCGGATAGGGATTGGGAGATATCGGTCACACTCACAGGCTGGTCGAAACGAACCTGATAGGAACGACCTCCCACGAAATCAACACCAAGATTCAAACCTTTGGTGAACAGGGATCCAAGTGAAATGGCCAATACCACACCAGAAATGATATAAGCGGTCTTTCTCTTTTCAAGGAACTTGACCGCAATACCGGTGAACCAGTTGCGCGAAATATTGGTAAAGAATTTGATCTCCTGCTTTCTGGAAAGCATCCACTCGAAGCTGAGGCGAGAGATGAAGATAGCACAGAACAAGGAGGTAAGGATACCGATGATCAGAGTGGTTGCGAAACCACGGATCGGTCCTGTTCCAAATGCATAGAGAATGATACCAGTCAGAAGGGTAGTAACGTTCGCATCAATGATGGAAGAATAGGAGTTCTTATAACCATCTCTGATCGCCAGACCCATTCCCTTTCCGTTGTTCAATTCCTCTCGGATCCTCTCGAAGATCAGGACGTTCGCATCCACGGCCATACCGATGGTCAGAACGATACCCGCCATCCCCGGAAGGGTGAGAACCGCCCCAAGGCTGGCAAGGATCCCGAAGATGAAGAACATGTTCAGGATCAGGGCGAGGTCCGCTACGGCACCTGCTTTGGCGTAATAGAACATCATGTAAAGCATCACCACCACAAGGGCGATCATGAATGAGATCAAAGAAGCATTGATCGCTTCCTGTCCCAATGATGGGCCAACGATATCTGCCTGAATGATACGGGCTGGAGCAGGTAGTTTACCCGCCTTCAGGATGTTTGCTAGGTCTTCAGACTCTTCGATAGTGAAGTTACCGGTGATCCGGGTATTTCCTCCGGGAATCTCATTCTGAACCTGTGGGTAGGAGAAAACGAGGTTATCAAGCACAACTGCCACGCTGCGCTTGGGCTCTTGTTGTGATGCGTCACGCGTGATGCGTTGCCACTTCTGAGCACCCACCGCATTCATGGACATGGTGACCATGGGTCGATTGAACTCATCAAAGTCCGGGCGGGCATCTACGATCACATCACCAGAAAGCTCGGGTTTTCCTTCGCGATTTCCCTGAACAGCCAATAGGTAGAGCAGACCTCCCTCATCGGGTTTGGCAGTCCAAAGGAATTTGGTATATCTCTTATCGGCGGGAAGAAGGGCTCTGATCTGAGCCATTCTAAGATACTTGTTGATCTTGGCAGTATCCTTTGGAAGAGCAAAACCGACAATGGCACCCGGTCTTGGATTCCCCTGCTGATCGATGTTCGGATAAAGAAGGGTAAAAAGCAGTGGATTGAACTGCTCATCCTGGATCTCTGAGGAATCCACTACCTCCACTGCATCTTCTGCGGCATTTGCGGCGACAGAATCTTCAATGGCTTCTGTCAGACTATCCTTTGGGGTTTCATCCACGGCCTGGATATCCAGAATATCATTGACCTCCTCGGTTCCGCCAGCGGTGGTATCCGTCTTTGCTTTCGCGGACGAAGGACGCTCGACAATGGAGCGGAGTTTTTCGTTTGCGTTCCCTAGGAAATTCAAAAGCTCTACACCTTCGTAGAGATTCCAGAACTCGAGTTCGGCTGTACTTTGAAGGAGCTTTTGAACCCGCTCAGGATCCTTCACCCCGGGGAGCTCCACGAGGATGCGACCGGTGTTCTCCAATCGCTGGATATTCGGCTGTACGACCCCAAACTGGTCGATACGTGCTCTAAGAACGGTAAAGACGTTGGCAATAGCGGCATCCACATCCTCACGCATGGCTTCCTTGACCTTTTCGTCAGAGGCATTGAAACCAAGTCGGTCGGTCATTTCCTTGGTTCCGAACAAGGTGGGGTCTGCATATTTCTTGGGCGTTCCGGATTCCTGGTTGATCCTGTCGAATTCACGGAAGAAGATCTCCAGATAGGCATCCTGGCTGTTCGTGAGTTCCTTATCAGAAGCGGAGATCGCTTTTCTCAGGGTCTCATCTTGAGAGTTATTTGCCAATTCGAGGATGATATCACGAACGGAGACCTCCAGAATGACATTCATTCCACCTCTCAGGTCCAGGCCCAGGTTCAATTCCTTATCCTTGACCTCTGAGTAGGTATAGTCGGTGAATCCGAGGTCGTAGACCGTCTGGTTGGACATCGAATCAAGGTAGGCGGTCTCTTTCGCAGGGTCTCCATTGGCATAGGCTTCTGCATCACTTTGTACGCTGTTGGACACCCAGGTGAACGACAACACCCAGAGGCAGGCCAAGGCAAAAAGGATGGCAAAAAGCCTGATAACTCCCTTACTTTGCATTACGGATGATTTAGATATGGTTCAGTTTCTCAAATAACGGGCAAATATAGAATTTCACTAAAACAATTCACATTTTGCCGATTACTAATCCAACCTCTGTTTTTTCGTGGGATTTGGCTAGATTTTGCCCTCAATATTACCCTGTCATGAAATACCTTTTCCTCGCCTCCCTGAGCTTTCTCCTGCTCGAGACCGGATCAGCGCAGAACACTCCCAATCGCTATTCCTTTGTCTACTCGGACCTCCCAAAGGTTTGGGAATCGGGAGACTCACTGGAAAATGCATGGGCTGGAGGGGTCAATTACGTCCAATATAGTCCCATCGACCTCGATCTTGACGGCACAAAGGACCTTGTCGTCTTCGATCGTTCAGGAAATCGCCTGCTTCCATTCCTAACCCGTACCCTGAATGGTCAGAAGCGATATCAATACGCGCCTGATTACGCGAGCCTCTTTCCCGATCTTGAATATTGGGTTCTTTTGGTCGATTACAACTGCGACGGGAAGGAAGATATCTTTGCGGCTCACCCTCTGGGGATGGTGGTCTACGAAAATACCAGCACCGCCAATCTACTTCAGTTCACATATGCCCTTGGGGCCAGCCCCTATCTGCTAACCCAGGATAATGGCACCAGTTTCAACCTGTATAATAGCACAGCCGATATCCCGGCCATATTTGATGTGGATGGGGATAATGCCATCGACATCTTCACTTTTGGCCTTACTGCAGGGGTTGAATATCACAAGAACACCCAACCCTGCGGGCTTGATTATGAACTTTGGGAAAGCTGTTGGGGCCATTTCATTGAAAGTGGTGCCACCAATAAACTACTTCTTCAAAGTTGTTTTCCACCTGCTGTCCCTGGAAATGGCCCCGCAATATCCGTACCTGAAGAAGAAAAGCATGCCGGCTCTACCCTTTTGATGCTGGATCTCAATGGGAATGGACTCAACGATCTCCTTTTGGGGGATGTATCCTTCAATAATGCAGTGGCCGCCTATAATACCGGCACGACGGATACTGCGGATGTGCTGACGCAAGACACTCTATATCCCGCTGCCCATCCGGTGGATCTTTTCGTCTTTCCAGCCTTTTTCTACACAGATGTCGATTTCGATAATGTCAAGGACCTTTTGGTCTCACCAAATGCCAGCTCAGGGGCGAAGAACATCAATGGCCAGTGGTTCTACAAGAACAATGGATCCAATACCAACCCGAATTTCTCCTTTACAGATTCGGCCTTTATTCAAGGGGAAATGATCGATATCGGGGAGAACTCTGTTCCTGCTCTGGTGGATATCAACAATGATGGTCGAAAGGATCTGGTCATTTCGACCTACGGGACCTTTCAGGCCTCTGGAACCTATAAGAGTGGACTACATTATTATCGAAACACCTCCACCCCGGGTGGACCGCTTGAATTTACTTTGGTCAGTAAGGATCTGTCAAATCTGTCCTCCATCGGATTTGGCCAATCCCTGATTCCCGCTTTTGGAGATCTGAATGGGAATGGTTTTCCTGATATGATCCTGGGTGCCGAGGATGGAACTCTCCACTACCTAATCCACAATCAAAACTCTCTTAACCCGGGATACACCCTTCAACAAGCCAATATTCAGAATATCGACGTGGGATCCAATTCTGCACCTTTCCTCTTTGACCTCGATGGGGATGGCGACTTGGATCTTTTGGTGGGCGAAGCCGCAGGTAATATCAACTATTTCGAAAATCAAGGGTCCACCACCTCCTTTAATTTCGTTCTGATCAATGACTACTTTGGGGGCATCAATGTGACTGGGACTTCCCTACCTGGACATTCTGTTCCCTATATGTTCGAGGCCAATGGCCAGGCCAACCTTGCTGTAGGATCCAGCGAACGAGGCATTCTTCTGTTCGACAGCCTTGACAACGCCCTGTCGCAACCAGCAGAGGTCACTGCGACCTTGGGCACAGGAACGACTCAATCTTCGGACTTCGAACAATCCTTGCTCGGTACATCAAAAAGGACAGGGAGGAATCAGATCCTATTCACCGCAGCTGAATTAAAATCCCAAGGATTGGATTACGGGATGGTCAAAGCGATCCATTTCCAAGTCGCTTCGAGCGGAAACCCAACACTCACCCAAGGGGTTTCCATCAAGATGAAGAATACCAATTCCACCTCTCTTACCAGCTTCGAGACCGGGACCACTCAGGTGTTCGAATGGATCATTGGTCCTTTTCAGGGATGGAATCGCATCGAACTTCAAAGGCCCTTCTTTTGGGATGGGAAATCCAACCTATTGGTCGAATTCTGTTTTTCACGAAATATCCCCGGGCCGGATGTTGTTTTCTATGGGAGTGATCCAGGTTTTCCCTCCAATGCCTATGGCGATATCACCAATTGGAATACCGTCACCTCCAATGGATGTAATATGCCCTATAAAGCGACAACGAATTTCAGGCCCAATTTCAAGTTCTCTATTGTGCCGGCAGTAATCCAAACCGATGTCATGATCAGGAATGGACAGCGAAATGCAGCGGCGATCGCTAAACTGGACAATGACACTCTGCCCGACCTCATTCTTGGAAACACCGGAGGTGGACTGATCTATTACAAGGGAATTCCATTCAACAACATGTCCGTGCCTGAAGCATCATTGGTCAAAAAAGGTCTAAGGATTTTCCCCAATCCAACCTCCGGCAAGGTATTCCTTGAGGCTCCTGAGTTTTGGAATGGGATATTGGATATTGAGGTCTGGTCCGTGGATGGACGTATGGTCCACAAGGAGGAAATCCCCTCCTCATCAAGGATCGAATTGGATCTTGGCCACTTGCCTCAGGGCGTTTACGTGGTGAAAGTAAAGGATGAGAAGCACAACTTTGTCGGCAGGGTATTGTTGAGAAATTGATGAATATCGTGCTTTTCGACGGGGTCTGTAACCTCTGTAACCGTACGGTCCGACTGATCTACAAGAACGACAGAAGGTCCAAATTCGCCTTTGCTCCCCTTACGGGGGATGCAGGTCGCTCCCTGATCGAAAGATATTCGATCGACACCTCTGCCGATACCGTGGTTCTCATTCAGGATGGAACCGTCTTCACAAAAAGTGATGCAGCTCTACGGATCGCAAAAGAACTCAGATTTCCCTTCCCCATTCTCTATCCATTGGTCCTCCTCCCCCGGTCCCTAAGAGATTCGGTCTATGATTGGATTGCCCGGAATCGGTACAATTGGTTCGGGAAGAGAGATGTCTGCATGATCCCTGAAGGAGAATGGAAGTCGAGATTTTTGGAATAAAAAACCCCGCTGATGCGGGGTCTTCACTCAATTATTTGGAAGATATCAAAGTTCGAGGGTATCGTTCATATTGCGAACGGCCTCGGCACTTTTATTGAACTTCTCTTTTTCCTCATCATTCAGGTCGTAATCCACGATCTTTTCCCATCCATTCTTACCGATGATCACAGGGACACCCATACAGATGTCATTCTGACCATACTCTCCTTCAAGAAGAACGGAGCAAGGCATCAACTTCTTCTGATCCCGAACAATGGCCTCTACCAATGCGGCTCCAGCGGCTCCTGGGGCATACCAAGCAGAGGTGCCCAAAAGCTTGGTGAGGGTGGCACCACCCACCATCGTATCTGCAGCTACCTTCTCCAGTCGATCAGCATCCAGATGGGCTGAAACCGGTGTACTGTTATAGGTAGCGTGGCGGGTCAATGGGATCATGGTCGTATCACCATGTCCACCGATGACCACACCCTGAACATCATTTGGATTGCAATTCATGGCCTCAGACAAGCGATACTTGAATCGGGCGCTATCCAGGATTCCTCCCATTCCGATAACCCTGTTCTTTGGAAGACCACTGGTCTTGGCAGAAAGGTAGGTCATTGTATCCATGGGGTTTGAGATAACGACCAAAATACAGTCAGGCGAATACTTCAGGACGTTCTCAGTCACGGACTTCACAATTCCTGCGTTGGTTCCGATCAACTCTTCACGAGTCATTCCGGGCTTCCGAGGAATCCCTGATGTAATGACCACAACCGAGGACCCTTCGGTCTTTGAGTAATCATTGGTCGTACCGATCACCTTAGAGTTGAAACCGTTGAGGGTCGCGCATTGGTTCAAGTCCATGGCCTTACCTTCGGCAAATCCTTCCTTGATATCAAGGAGAACAACCTCGTCGGCCAATTCTTTCAAGGCCACATACTCAGCAACGCTGGCACCCACATTTCCGGCACCGATGACTGAAATTTTCATTTGGGAACGTCTTTTATGATTAGATTTTTATGATCTGCCACAAAGGTAGTAAAGTAAGGACTGT
>JAJLJK010000283.1:0-1869 GCA_033844885.1 Bacteroidota bacterium
TCCTTCTTTTTTCGACTTTCTATAATGGCCGAAGATCCCGCCGATAAAGGCAAGCACAAAAAGAGAGGAAAAAGCAAGGTCGATCTTTTCGCCCACCAGATAGGTATAGGGCTCAAAACGGAATATGACCTCATGTTGTCCTGGAGGGATCCGCAATCCCCTAAGGAGATAATTCACGCGGATATGTGGGACGTGCTTCCCATCAATATAGGCCTTCCAATCCTCTCCATGCCCTTCATAGTAGATCTCTGAGAAAACAGCCAACTGATCTCCACCCTTGACATCGGCTTTATAGATCATCTCTTTGGGGTCGTATGATTGGAGTAGGATACTGCTTTGGCTAGACCCGGATGCCAATCCTTGAAGGTATTCCTCATACCTGAGGTCAACGACCGCTTCGGAGGAAGGAGAGAACTCAGAAAGGGCTTCCATCTCTGAATCCGCATCGGGAACCCATATCAATGAATCTACAAACCATGCATTTCCAAGGGCATTGAAGTTGGGTTGAGCTGTCAGTCCTCCCTGTTTGTCCTGAAGGATGAACCACTTGGCATTGAGCATGTCATAGACCTTTGGATTCCCCTTACTCAGTTGGTTTTCGATCAGATCCTGGTAACGGATCAACTTGGCACCGTGGTAGCCACCAATGCTCTTATGGAAGTAAGAAGTATAGCTATCGGAAGTGAGACCGGCAGTGGTGTTGTACACGCGATAATGAATGTCGTCATCCTTGAGAATGATCTGATCCGCGGGACTTGGCGCATAGTTCTGGTCATATTCTCGTTCAGAGATGAATTCGTCCTTTCCCAACTGATCCTTGTCAAAGGTCCAGAGATCAGCAGCAAAGAGAACCGCAAGAGCTAAGGGGAAGAACTTCCTCGGGATCTTTCCCTGCAGGTAGAACCAGCATATTCCAAATGCAAGTCCGACGAAGAAAAGAGTGCGGAAAGCCGAATTCCTCATCAGGGAGGCTCGATCGTCGAGAAGCAGATTCGTATCGAAACCGTTTTGCGCCAATTGAGGATCGCGAAGACCATCCATATCAAAGAAGGCCGGTCCGAGTAAAGCAACAAATAGAGCCAGGCCTCCGGTGAAATAAAGCGAGTGGAGGAGTCTCTTTCTCAATTCTTCCTTTGAAACCTCTCCATCGACCAGCTTTTTCACTGCCATCATCCCTGTAAAGGGAATCAGGAAAAAGAGAATGACAAGAGCCATACTCGGAACCCGGAATTTATTGAAGAGCGGGAGGTATTCAAACAGGATGGAATTGAACCATTCGAGGTTCTTTCCCCAGGCCATGAAAAGGCTGAGCAAGGCCGCAGGTATGATCCAGTAGAGCATTCGGCCCCTGAGGATGAACAACCCGAAGACAAAAAGAAAGACCAGAGAGGCTCCTACATAATATCCTCCGTTCACCAGACTTTGATCCCCCCAATACAGGTACGATCCCGAATACTGATTTGCAGCCTCTTGAACCCGCTGCCGAGGCATTCCCTGGGCACTGAGAGTCTGCTCGAATAATTCGTAGGTCTTGGTCCCTTCGTAGGATTGTTTGGCCCCTCCACCCATGAAGTTCGGGATGAAAAGGGTCATGGTCTCTGCCTTTCCGTAACTCCAACTCATCGCATATTCAAAGTCCAGCCCCCCTTCAGAATCGGCTTTTGTGGAAAGTTCGCTGCTTCCACCACGCATCGTTTCCTTGGTGTAGGAGATCGTGCTCCACAAGTTCCCGATATTGGGGCCGATCCCGATCAAGGCAGCTGCCAACAAAATGAAGGAAGCCTTCATGAATTCCGGGATCGTCCTTTCACGAATGGCCAACACCAATTGCGCTACGATGATCGACAGAATGATGAATCCCAGGTAATA
>JAJLJK010000284.1:0-15915 GCA_033844885.1 Bacteroidota bacterium
GTTCTCCATGATGGCTTCCACGTCCTTCCTTCGGTCATCAAAACTTCGATTCAATGAATCGAAGGCCACCACCAATTGCTCATTATTGAGCATGTCCTGGTCGGTTTGTCCCTGGCCCTCAGAAAGGTTTCCTGACTTGAAATCCAAAAGACTGAATCTCACCTCTGATTCCTTGAAAGAGGATTTGATAAAGGGTTTCTTTTCTCTGGCTTTCCGGTTTTCAGGAATGATCTCCTCAAAGGAGTATCCATCCCTGAGGGTCAGGATGAGCCAATCCTCATTGGGCGAAATGGTCATTTCTCCGGTTCGGGCAGTGGTCACCTTTGTGTTTCCCTGGTTACTGCTGTGATCATAGATATAGATCTCTTCCAACAGGTTGTTCTGTTCGCCATATTTCTTCCCTACGCGAATGGTATAACCTTCGATCCCATCGTAAAAAACCCCCTGAGTGATATTCAGGGCCGGTTTCTGTTTAGCGATATTCCGAAGTAGAAGCTCTCCCTTGAAATTGGCCACCGGGATCACGTAGTTGTAGAAGAAATAGGATCCGATCCCTAGAAAGAAAATGAAGACCATCAAAGGGCGCATGATCCGATAAAGGGATACACCCCCTGATTTAAATGCGGCTAATTCATAATGCTCCGCGAGATTCCCCATCGTCATGATGGATGAAAGGAGAACTGAAATAGGAAGTGCCAGAGGGAAAACTCCGGCACTCATGTAAAAAAGTAATTCAGCTATGTAATACCATTCGACTCCTCGACCCACCAGATCATCGATGTACTTCCAGACGAATTGCATCAATAGAAAGAACTCCATCACCAAAAGAGTGATGAAGAATGGTCTGATAAAAGACCTAAGCAGGTATCGATCGAGGATCCTAAACAATGAACATCACTCAATAATGGTGTACCCGGGATAATCCTTCTTCTTGAAATTGAATGTGGATTTAGGGAGATCCAGATCAACCTGATAATTGGTCACGGCAAAGGTGGTCACCACGTTGTTCAAACCGGTTTGTTTAAAAGAGACCAGTTGGTTGGTCTTGGTATCAATGCCGATGAGTATCTCACGGATCTCTTCACTAGCAGTGGGTTTCAGCAGAATGTACTGGATCTTCTTCCCATTGACATTCTCAGACCCGGCCATCTTATAACTGTAACCACTCTCAAATTCTTTTAGAAGACTGCTGGGGGAAAGGACGCGATCCTTATTCTCTTCATTGATCGGAAGAACGGTCACTTCTTTATCCTCTGGAACAATGGTGTACATCTTGTTCTTGGTACGCAGAATGACCATACCTTCGAGTTCGATCCTGTATTCATCCTTGTCCAGAAAAATGACCCCCTCTTTTTTCATGCTTCGAAATCCACCGTTCGGATTGGGGATCTCGATGGTCTGGGTGAAAGTCAACTTTTGATTCTTGTAACCCTGAGTGGTCTTTTTCACCTGGTCGAGGAGTTTCTTGGCCTCCACATGCGATTGGGCAAATCCGATCACCATGGTCAGGGAGAGTAGAAGGGTGAGCAACTTCTTCATCATTTACATTTCATTTTTGTTGCCTTTATTCAAAATCTGTTCCAAAGCCATTTCATCGGGGACAAGCACTTGCCGCGCCTTACTTCCCTCAAAGGGTCCAATGATACCTGCAGCCTCGAGTTGGTCTATGATACGGCCTGCACGATTGTACCCTAATTTTAATTTTCGTTGTAGTAGAGACGCAGAACCCTGTTGGTGGATAACGATCACTCTGGCCGCATCCTCAAACATGGCATCCCTGTCCTCGGGATCGATTCCCAAAGCATCACTTCCACCATCTTCACCTACATATTCAGGAAGTTCATAGGCGGTAGGATAGGCCCTTTGAGATCCGATGTATTCTGTAATGGCTTCCACTTCTGGGGTGTCAATGAAGGCACACTGAATACGGAGAAGATCTCCACCGGTCGAGAAAAGAAGGTCTCCGCGACCGATCAACTGATCAGCACCACCTTGATCCAGAATGGTCCTTGAGTCGATCTTGGAAGTGACCCGGAACCCGATACGGGCAGGGAAGTTGGCCTTGATGATCCCTGTGATCACATTCACCGATGGACGCTGAGTGGCAATGATCAAGTGAATACCGATCGCGCGGGCAAGTTGAGCCAATCGAGCAATGGGGGTTTCTACCTCCTTGCCGGCGGTCATGATCAGGTCTGCAAATTCATCGATGACCAGTACGATGTAGGGCAGATATTTATGACCTTCTTCAGGATTCAGCTTTCGCTTGATGAACTTGGCGTTGTACTCCTTGATATTCCGGACCATCGCATTCTTGAGGAGCTCATAACGATTATCCATCTCGATACAAAGCGAGTTCAGGGTATTGATCACCTTGGTCGTATCAGTGATAATAGCTTCTTCTGTATCCGGCAATTTGGCAAGGTAGTGGCGTTCGATCTGGTTGAAGAGGGTAAGTTCCACCTTTTTAGGATCGACCAGAACGAATTTTACCTGTGAGGGATGTTTCTTATAGAGGATAGAGGCCAAAATGGCATTCAGACCAACGGATTTACCCTGACCTGTGGCTCCGGCCATCAACAAGTGTGGCATCCGGGTCAGGTCTGTCACAAAGGTCTCGTTGGAAATGGTTTTCCCAAGGGCGATGGGTAGCTCCATTTTAGCATTCTGGAACTTCTCGGATGCGATCACCGCCCGCATTCCGACCACACTGGGTTCTTTGTTCGGCACCTCAATACCGATCGTTCCCCTTCCGGGGATGGGGGCAATGATACGGATCCCAAGAGCGGAAAGGCTCAAGGCGATATCATCTTCCAGATTTTTGATCTTGCTGATGCGTACTCCTGCGGCGGGAATGATCTCATAGAGGGTCACTGTAGGTCCAATGGTAGCCTTGATCTTTGAGATATCGATCTTATAGTTCTGAAGGGTCTCAACGATCCTGTTCTTGTTGGCCTCCAGTTCATCCTGATCGATCTTGATGTTTCCACTGCCGTGATCCACCAAAAGATCGATAGGGGGAAGCTTGAATTTCGAAAGATCCAAGGTGGGATCATATTCACCAAACTCTTTGAGCTTCTTATCCAATTCACGCTCATCCAGCGAATCTTCCTCAACCACCTGTTCCACATTTAACTCCAGTCCATCTTCTTGAACGGAATCTTCGTCACCGCGTTCTTCGACCTTCAGGTCGGCTTCGGTAGTTTCTCCTATAGGTTTGGCAAGAGAGGCGAATTCAGGTTCTTCATCAACTGGGGCTTCTTCTTCATTTTCAGAAAAGTCCACTTCAAGGGTCGCTGTTTCAGGTTCCGCCTCCACCTGATTGATAGCTTCCGTTTCGGTATCATCTAGGAATTCTTCGGATCGGGGTTTCCCGGCAAGGACCTTATCGAAGAACTCGCGAATACGTTCAGGGGTCCATTTGAAGCGGACCGCCAAAAAGACCAATAAGGTTCCGATCAATAGGAGCAGGGTTCCAGGCCATCCCATGACCGTGATCAACCATTGGTTGAGCGAATACCCCAACCCGCCAGACATCAAAGTGTGATCATTGCCGGCAAGAAAGGCAAAGAAGGTAGATACCCATAGGGTGAGGAAAAAACTCCAGCGGATGAATCGCAATAACTTGATCCGGTTCTCTTTCAAGGCGATCCTCAACCCAGTGAGGACAATGAGGAATGAAACCAGAAAAGCAGAGATGCCGAACCAACGATAAACAAATTGTTGCCCGAGAGCGGCACCAAGGGTACCAAAAACATTCTTTGCCTGAAAGGCGGGGTTGGAGAACAAACTCCAGAAACTCCCTGTGACCTCACTTTGATCAGCTTTCCAGGTAAAGAAGAATGAAATGAAAGCTCCAGCCATGAATATGCCCGTGAAAACAAGGAAGATCCCCAGGACGGCTTGCATTCGCTTATCCCGTAGGGTTTCCTTCCACTGGTTGATCATTTCCTTTCCTGCGGTGGAATTGGACTTTTTGGTCGTTCTCTTTTTGGGCATATGGGCTCTAAACGCCCCAAAAATATTAAAATTGAGTACCCTGTATCTCATAGGTGAGGAAAGGTTGTTAACGAAGCTTTGGTAAAACTCTCATTTCCTCCATTCGTTGATCCACATCCATTTTGATCCAATAATCCTTGGGGCTTTCCTAAATTTGCCGACTTAATCAGAAGGTTTATGGTGAGATTGATCAGTGTGATGTCAGAATTGGGGGCCGGAACCCGGGGGGCCAGCCTTGGATTGGAAGCTATGAGAGCCGCCAGCTATTCCGTTGATCCTGATTTTTTTAAGAAATACTCTCCACTGACCGTCAAGAACGAGAATGATCTGCTTCAGAAACATGTGGACAACATTTACGGAAAGCGGATCCGGGGTGTTCTGAAGATGTATCGCAAGATCTCTGCTTCTATCGCAGGGGTGATGGAGGAGGGTGAGTTTCCTCTTGTGATCTCAGGGGATCATAGTAATGCTGGGGGAACCATTGCCGGGATCAAGGAAGCATTTCCCGACCTGAGATTGGGAGTGGTATGGATCGATGCTCATGCAGACCTTCATTCACCCTATACAAGTCCTAGCGGAAATATGCATGGGATGCCCCTGGCAACAGCCCTCGGTATGGATAATACCGAGAAGCAGATCAATCCCCCGAAGGATATGACCACCAGGACATGGAATAAGCTTAAGGGAGATCCTCCTAGAGTTCTTCCTGAGGATCTGGTATTCATTGGCGTTCGAAGCACCGAAGACCCAGAGGATCATATCATCCAGAAGTTCCATATTCCCAACTTTCCTACGCAGCAGTTGAGAACGGAAGGGGTGAAGAGTATCCTCCAAAAGGTCCAGGAACACCTTTCTAACTGTGATTTGGTGTATGTTTCTTTCGATGTGGATTCCATGGATCCAACCGTATCCCGTGGAACAGGAACGCCTGTGGATGGTGGATTGACCGAGGACGAGGCTCGCGAGCTTTTGGCAGGTATTGCACAATGGCCTAAAGTTTCGGCTCTGGAGTTCACAGAGATCAATCCTCTTTTGGATGACAAGGGGAATTCAATGGGAGAGGTGGCCTTTCGACTTCTTAAGAATACGGTTAAGGTCCTCGAGAAAAAACGTTCCAAACCTTCAAAAGCCTAATAATTCAAAATGACCGATCTTCAAATTTCCCTGCAGGAAAACCTCCGGAACATTCTCAAGGATCTATATGACCTTGAGGTAAATACCATTGAGTTTCAGGCTACCCGAAGGGATTTCGAAGGAGATCTCACCTTGGTGGTATTTCCTTTCACAAGATCCAGTAAAAAATCACCGGAAGTCACAGCTGAGGAGATCGGAAAAGCATTGTTGGAGAGCTCTGAATTGGTATCCTCCTTCAATGTGGTCAAGGGATTTCTGAACCTTGTCATTGACACAAAGGTTTGGAGTGATCTCCTTCAAAATGCTCTGAAAAAGGATGGGTATGGGATCCGTCAGCCCCGAAAAGGGGAGCCTGAGGCCATGGTCGAGTATTCTTCACCCAATACCAATAAACCTCTTCACCTCGGGCACATTCGGAACAACCTTCTGGGTTATTCGATTTCCAGGATCATTGGTGCGACCGGAAAAGGGGTCAAGAAGGTTCAGATCATCAATGACAGGGGGATCCACATCTGTAAATCCATGGTGGCCTGGAAAAAATTCTCGAACGGGGAGACCCCTGAATCAACCGGTATGAAAGGGGACAAGCTCGTTGGGAAATATTATGTCGCATTTGACCGCGCTTTCAAGGAAGAGGTAGATCAAATCATGGAAAGCGGCCTGTCAAAAGAAGAGGCCGGAAAGAAATCTCCAATCATGATCGAGGCCCAGGAAATGCTGCGTAAGTGGGAGTCCGGAGACCTCGAGACCGTTGCCCTTTGGGAAAAGATGAATCAATGGGTCTATGATGGTTTTGATACCACCTATGATCGGTTAGGAGTGGATTTCGATCGTAACTATTACGAAAGTCAGACCTATCTTCTGGGGAAGAAGGATATTGAGAAAGGTCTGGAAAGGGGTGTGTTCTTTAAAAAGGAAGATGGCTCGGTATGGATCGATCTAACAGATGAAGGATTGGACGAAAAACTGGTCCTTAGAGGCGATGGAACCTCGGTTTACATTACCCAGGACATTGGGACCGCCATCCAACGGTTTGAGGATTTTCCCATCGACAGATGTGTTTATGTAGTTGGGAATGAGCAGGATTACCATTTCAAGGTTCTTTTTCTTATCCTAAAAAAGTTGGGATATGAGTGGGCCGAAAAGTTATACCACTTAAGTTACGGAATGGTGGATCTTCCATCCGGAAAGATGAAATCAAGGGAAGGGACCGTGGTAGACGCGGATGACCTCATTGATGAAATGGAAGAAACTGCCGGAAGGATCAGTGAGGAACTCGGAAAGACCGAAGGGCTGAACGACGAGGAGAAAAGAGGGCTCTATCATACGATCGGAATGGGTGCATTGAAGTATTTCATCCTCAAGGTCGATCCCAAAAAGAGGATGATGTTCAATCCCGAAGAATCGATCGACTTCAACGGGAATACAGGACCTTTCATTCAGTATACCCATGCACGGATCCAAAGTCTGAAGCGGAAAGGCGCACATTTAAGGGAGGTTTCTCATGGATCAATCATTCCCAATGGGAGTGAAGTTGAGATCATCAAGAATATCTCCCGATTTGAGGAGGTCATTGATCGATCAGCAGAGGAACTGAACCCCTCTTTGGTGGCCAATTACATCTACGATCTGGTCAAGCTATACAATGCCTATTATCAGCAATACAGCGTTTTGAACGCCGATAGTGAGGAGCTGGCCGCCTTCAGGTTGTCCCTGAGTGATATGGTTGGAAGGGTTGTAAGGACCGGAATGGAACTACTCGGGATCGACTGCCCGGATCGGATGTAGGATCAAAAGAATTTGACCATCCTGAATCGGGTCAGGGATTCGCGTTCAATTTTGACCACCTCTCGATATTGTTCAGTGAATCCTTTCCTTTCAAAGAAAGGACGTGCCACAAGACTGGCATCCGTCCGAATATGATCCAATTCCCATTCGGTGATGTGCTCATCCAGTTTGGCCAATAGAGCAGAGGCAACTCTTTTGCCCCAAAAGGATGGGTGGACGAATAGTTTGTCCAGATACCCTTTTTGAGTCAGAGAGATGAATCCGACCATTTGGTCCTCATTCATGGCAATGAGAAAAATATCTTGTTCAATACTCTCTTTCCACCTTTCTGGGTCATTTCCCTTTCGGACCCAGGTCTCCTTTTCTGAAACGGAATACACATGATCGGGTATCCACATAATGGATTCTTCGAACAGATCTATTAGATCAGGAAAATCGAAAAGAGTGGCAGGTCGAATGATAGGCTCGACCTCAGATTCTTTTTTTGTCTGGATCATGGTTGGTGGGATAAGCCAACAGTAGCAAAAGGGAGCTCAAATATCGACAAAACTTGATGTAATTTGATATTTGCCGTCTCCAAAACCAAATTTCGTAGCCCTACCATTTTACTGACGGTATTGGAAAATAACTAAAGGATTAGAGAAAGATCCACGATGATCCAAACTGTGAAAACAAAAAAAGCCGCCACAAATGGGGCGGCTTTCCAATAATTGGGTCTTTTACTTTGAAGCCGTAAGGCTCATAGCCTGTAGTTGCTCAGGAGTATAAATGAGTTCTCCGTCACCTGTATTATAGGCAACTACTTCATTTCCATTCTCATCCAGGAAAGTACGTGCAACGACCACCTCTTCGGCATCGTTCTCCTGAACACTCCATGATGAATTATCGGGATTGTAACGAAGGAAAGAAACGGTGTTATCATCCAGATTGGTGACCTTCATCTGATTCTGCGTGGCTTCCATTAGATAACGGGTACCCTGATATACCACTTCCTGAGACTCGTATTCTCCAGGAGCCATGGCAGCGGGGTTATTTCCGGTCCAGAACTCGATCAGGTTCAGGATGATAAAGTCGATCGCGCCAGCGATACCATAAACGGGAATGATGTTCAATGCATAGAACACAAGGGTTTGAACGAATCTGCTGCTTGAAAGTCCCTGATTCCAGGTGTAGAGCTTTCGAATAAGTGCAAACTCACCAAAACAACCTGTTGACATAGAGAGAATGGCCCCGGCGCAAACCACCGAGATCGTCTTCGAAAATTTGTTCATAACGGAATGATTTAGGTTTCACTTAAAAGTAGGAATATTCCTTTCATAAAAAAGATCGGCCCGATCAAGAAATTCACAAGGGTTGTTAATAGTGTAAAACTTCAATTTGCGAGTGGGTTTCTTACCTTTGCAGCCCAAATTCCCATTCGACGATATGTTTGATAACCTGAGTGAAAGACTGGATAAGGCGTTCCACATTCTAAAGGGACGGAATAAGATCACTGAGATCAATATTGCGGAATCCATCAAGGAGATCCGCAGGGCTTTGATCGAGGCTGATGTCAGCTATAAGATCGCCAAGACCTTTACTGATAGGGTAAAGGAAAAGGCGTTGGGTAGTGATGTTCTTACCAGCCTGAAGCCCGGACAATTGATGGTGAAGATCGTCCGTGACGAGATGGCCGAATTGATGGGTGGAACCGCTGAGGATATCGATCTGAGCGGAAATCCAAGTGTGATCTTGATCGCGGGCCTTCAAGGTTCGGGTAAGACCACCTTTTCTGCGAAACTGGCCAATCACCTCAAAAGGAAGAAATCCAGAAAGCCCCTTTTGGTAGCGGGTGACGTGTACCGACCCGCGGCGATCGATCAGCTCAAAGTTCTGGGTGAACAGATCGGAGTGGAGGTATTTACCATTGAGGGAAGTAAGGACCCGGTGGATATTGCCGAAAAGGGAATTGCCTTCGCCAAGCAGAATGGGAACAATGTGGTCATCGTCGATACCGCCGGTCGTTTGGCGATCGATCAGCAGATGATGGATGAGATCTCTCGTGTCCACAAGACGATCACCCCGAATGAGACATTATTTGTCGTTGATTCCATGACCGGTCAGGACGCGGTGAATACTGCCAAGGCCTTCAATGATGTCCTTGATTATGATGGAGTCGTCCTCACCAAACTGGATGGGGATACCCGAGGTGGTGCTGCCTTGACCATTCGCTCGGTGGTTGAAAAGCCGATCAAATTCGTCGGAACCGGTGAGAAGGTGGATGCTTTGGACGTCTTCCATCCCGAAAGAATGGCGGATCGGATCCTGGGTATGGGTGATGTGGTTTCGTTGGTAGAGCGTGCCCAAGAGCAATTCGATGAAGAAGAATCTCGCAAACTCAGCAAGAAGATCGCTGAGAACAAGTTCGGATTTGACGACTTCCTTCATCAGATCCAGCAGATAAAGAAAATGGGGAACATAAAGGACCTCATGGGAATGATTCCCGGTATGGGAAAGGCTATCAAGAATCTGGATATCGATGATGATGCCTTTAAACATATCGAGGCCATGATCAAAAGTATGACCCCTGAAGAGCGACGCGAACCAAAGGTGATCAATGGAAGTCGAAGAAAGAGGATCGCCAATGGAAGTGGGAGGGATATTCAGGAAGTGAACCGTCTGCTCAAACAATTCGACGACATGAATAAGTTCATGAAGATGATGCAGGGCAATGGAGGTCGTGGAAGAATGATGAACATGATGCGCGGAATGCGCTAACCCATAAAACCTTTACCGTGACCTTACTCAGTGGGAAAGAAACGGCCGTTGCCGTGAAGGCGGAGATCGCCAAGATCGTGGAAGACCGGAAGAATAAAGGGAAAAAGATCCCTCACCTTGCCGCCATTCTGGTCGGTGAGAACCCGGCAAGCATGGCCTACGTCAATGGAAAAGTTCGCGATTGCGAGGAAGTGGGATTTGAATCCACCTTGATACGACTTCCTCAAAGTATCTCCGAAGAACAATTGCTTGACCATGTTCGCGAGTTGAATCACGATCGGGATATTGACGGGTTCATCGTTCAACTTCCCTTGCCAAAGCACATTGACGAGAACCGAGTGACCCTCACCATCGATCCTGAAAAAGACGTCGATGGATTTCATCCGGAGAACATCGGGAAAATGGTTCTCGGACTACCAACTTTCTTACCGGCCACACCTCATGGGATCCTTATGTTGCTCGAACATTATGGGATCAAGACCTCAGGGATGCACTGCGTTGTCATGGGTCGCTCCAATATCGTAGGGACGCCCATGTCTGTTTTGATGAGCCGGAACTCTGAACCTGGAAATTGTACGGTGACAATTACTCACAGCAGGACCCAAAACTTGAAAGAAGTCTGTCAAAGTGCAGACATCCTGATCGCCGCGATCGGAAAACCTGGTTTTGTCACTTCTGATATGGTCAAGGATGGAGCGATCGTCATCGATGTGGGGATCAATCGAATCCAGGACAGCACCAAAAAATCAGGATATCGCCTGGTTGGTGATGTGGATTTTGAGGCGGTTTCTGAAAAATCCTCCTATATTACCCCGGTTCCGGGTGGAGTGGGGCTAATGACCCGTGTGGCCCTTCTCCAGAACACCCTAATCGCTGCTAGAAAAAGGGATTAAAAAGCCCCTGGCGGGGCTTGGAGGGTAACATCTCCGAGAACCGGAGTGGGGGAAGAGGGGTCACTTGATATTCAACCGGATCTGAATGGCACGATTGTATAATGCGCTATCGGCTTGGATCGCTGATCGATCCAATCGTGTTTGGATGAAATTCTGTAAGCAGGGATTACTGGCTTCAAGCTCCATTAGGATCACTTTTCCATTCTCATCAACCCAAAGGTGTATGGTGGCTTTATTCTCGGTCATCTGAAGGAGGATAGCCTCAGGGTTCTTTAAGTTCTTCGAGATCAAACTGGTAAGGTGATTCATGGCTGATTCCTCAGTTTTGGTGGTTTTGTCCTCACCGGCATGGAGGCTTGGAAGAACCAGGATCATTAGGATGGCAGTCAGGAGAAGGGCTTTTGTTCTCATGGGTTGATAGGGGTTTGTTTTCGCAGACAAAGTGATGGAATATCCCCCACCCGTAGGTTAATCCTCTATGGTACATCGGTTAACCTTCGGTTATTGAAGTTCTCGCCATTATTATCCACAGATAAAGCATGTTAGGTCAATCTTATGAAAGACCTCAAAACGTCCTGCATTATGTATTTTTGCAGCTAGATTTCGCACGATGGAGAAGATAAAAGAGGTAGAGGAAGGTTTCTTTGTGCCCTTGATGGAAGAGTTCTATACGATCCAGGGAGAGGGTTTCCATACTGGAAAGGCCGCTTATTTCATTCGGATAGGTGGTTGTGATGTCGGTTGTCACTGGTGTGACGTGAAAGAAAGTTGGAACCCTGACCTTCATCCTCCAACCGATATTGAAACGATCGCGGATCATGCTTCCTCCTATGCAGATACAGTGGTTGTGACAGGTGGAGAACCGCTGACCTGGAACATGGGGCCATTGACAAAAAGCTTACGATCTAGAGGATTGAAGATCCACGTAGAGACCTCTGGTGCCTATCCTTTAAGTGGCGAGTGGGATTGGATATGCCTTTCGCCAAAAAAGACCGCTCCACCGAAATCTGAATTCTACCCTGCTGCAGATGAGCTCAAAGTGATCGTACACAATCTCCATGATCTAAAATGGGCAGAGGAGCATTCCAGGCATGTCAAGGCGGATTGTAAATTGTTCCTCCAACCTGAATGGAGCAAAAGGGAACAGATGATGCCTCATATCGTGGATTACGTGATGAAGAACCCTCGATGGAGGATCAGCCTTCAAACGCACAAATACATAGGGATCCCTTGATCAGCGTGCTCTTGCGGGCACAGTTTTTCTTTCGATACTCGTCACACCTTCCACTTTCCGGAGTTTGTCGATGATCCCCTGGAGGTGGATCTTATCCTGGACCACCAAGATGATATTGCCCTCGAATACGCCTTCTTCACCACTGATATTGATACTTCGAATATTGACGCTGAGGTCATTGGATATGATCTGAGTGACCTGATTGACGAGTCCAACGGTATCGATCCCTTTGATGAGGAGATTGGCTGTAAAATCCATCTGCTCACTATTGATCCATCGAGCCTTGATGGTCCGGTTGGCAAACTTGCTTTGTAAGGAGATGGCATTCGGGCAGTCGCTGCGGTGAACCTTGATCCCTTCATTCGAGGTAACAAATCCGAATACTTTGTCGCCGGGGATCGGATTACAGCACTTGGCCAATTTATAGTCAAGCTGCTGGTCATCATTTCCAAACACCAGGATCTTTCCAACCGAATCACCTCGTTCTTTCTGTCCCTTCTTCTCTGCTCCGGACCAAGGAAGTTTTGATTTGATATAGCTGTACAGGCCTCCGCTATTATCCCTGGTGAATTCCTTGAGGTGGCGGTTATCGATGATCCCCATACCTACCTTGTAGTAGAGGTCTGTAGGAGTTTTGACCTTGAAATAATTCACCATTTTCTGGACCACACTTTCGGTCATCTTGATCTTCAGGATAGAGAGCTTTCGCTGAAGGATATGTTGACCCTTATCAGCGATCCGCTTTCTTTCATCTTTGAGGGATTGGCGAATTTTGGATCTCGCCTTGGCTGTGACCACGTAATTGAGCCAATCCTCCTTGGGATGTTGTTTTTCGGAGGTTAGGATCTCTACTTGATCTCCGCTTTTCAGCTGATAGCTAAGCGGTACCAGCTTTCCATTGACCTTGGCTCCGAGGGTGTGCGAACCGATATCCGTATGGATCTCAAAGGCGAAATCAAGAGGAGAGGCACCTTTTGGAAGGATCTTCATATCACCTTCAGGGGTGAAGAGGAAGATCTCATCAGAAAATAGATTCAGTTTGAAGTTATCGATGAAATCCACCGCATTGGAGTCAGGGTTCTCCAGCAGATCTCGTACCCTGGTGATCCACTTCTCCAAATTATCATCCGTGCTGGAATCCTCCTTGTACTTCCAATGTGCCGCATATCCTTTCTCGGCGATCTCATCCATCCTTCTTGATCGGATCTGAACTTCCACCCAATGTCCTTCCGGTCCCATGACAGTTGTGTGAAGGGATTCATATCCATTGGATTTAGGCGCTGAGATCCAGTCCCTAAGACGGTCGGGATTGGGACGGTAATAATCGGTCACGATCGAATATACCTTCCAACAATCCGCCTTTTCCCTTTCGGGCGGGGATTCGACAATGATCCTGATGGCGAATTTATCATAGACCTCATCAAAGCTGACTCCCTGATTCACCATCTTCCTTCGAATGGAAAAGATACTCTTGGTCCTTTCCTTGATGGTAAAATTGAATCCTTCCTTTTTAAGAGAATCCCTTATCCTGCTGCTAAAGCGCTTCAGGTACTTGATCTCTCCAGCCTTACTTGCCTTGATCTTCAAAGCAATATCCCGATATACTTCGGGCTCAGTATACTTCAGGGAAAGATCTTCGAGCTCGAGTTTGATATTGTAAAGGCCTAACCGGTGGGATAGGGGGGCGTAGATGAAAAGGGTCTCAGAGGCGATCTTCAACTGCTTATGGGCGGGCATGTGGTCGAGGGTCCGCATGTTGTGTAATCGATCGGCGATCTTGATCAGGATCACACGAATATCGTCCGAGATCGTCAGAAGCATCTTCCGGAAATTCTCGGCCTGCACACTTACGTTCTGGTCGAAAACTCCAGAGATCTTGGTCAGTCCATCAATCACGCGAGCGACCTTTTCTCCGAATAAACGTTCGATATCTTCCAGGGTGTAATCGCTGTCCTCTACGACATCATGGATCAGCGCGCAAGCGATGGAAGTGGGACCGAGTCCGATCTCTTTGGCAACGATGATCGCCACCTCGATGGGATGGAGAATGTATGGCTCGCCAGACTTTCGTACAATTCCCTTATGGGCGTCCATGGCAAGATCAAAGGCGCGACGGACCATTCTCTTGTCCTTTGCATCGGCCTTACCCTCCATTGCCCTCAACAAGGCTCGATACCTGTTGACGATCTCCTTATTATTCTGATCTGTGCTGATTTCTGCCATAACTATATCTCCGGGGTAAAAATACAAAAGCCATCACGTCCCAAAATCCGCCAAAGCCTTTTAAATTGCAAGTCCTGATCCAATATTTTCAACGCTGACCATGAATCGTTCCGTACGGATTTTCTTTCTTGTTTCTTTCGCGATGGTCTTTGGCCTAAAAGCCCAGACCAATCTGCCCTTTGCGGTAGATTCCCTGTCCCCGATACCCGGGACGGCCCTTTCTCATTCGTCCACGGCCAGAGTAGGGGATCGGATCTACACCATTTTTGGAAGAGATGCATTTGGAAACCTTAGGACGGGACTTTATTACTATGAGATCAGCCGGGATCGTTGGAGATATGGCGATTTCTTCCCCGGTCAAGGGAGAGAACACACCATGACCTATGTACATGGGAACAAGATCTTTTTTGTCAACGGTTCTCGAGGTTCGGTAAGATTTTTCAATGAAATATGGTCCTATGATCTTATTTCTGAAAGTTGGAACCAGGAGTCTCCTTTTCCCGGTCCGGGCAGGGGGGAAGCGGTTTCCGTACGAATGGGATCCTATATCTACATGGGCCTTGGAAGAGATTCGACCGGACTGCTCAATGACTGGTACAGATTGGATCCATCCACAGGTACCTGGAAAAGGTTGCCCGATTTTCCTGGAGGAGGAAGATCTCTGGCCGCAGGAGTTGCCTTGAACGGAGAGGTCATCGTTGGGATGGGTCAAAAGGATTCGTCCGTGGCCAATGATTTCTTTGCCTACAGTCCAATCTCAGGGGTGTGGAGAGAAATGCCCTGGAAAATGGATTCTGCATTGATCGATGCAAAAATGACCGTCATCAATGGGGAGATCCTGGTCATCGGAGGTGAAAAGGAAAATGGGGAACTTGCCCGATACCATCGATTTGTCAATCCCAATAACGGTACAATTCGATATGTGAAAATCTCCACCTTTCCAAAGACCGGATTTTCTTTGGTCGAAGGAGACCTTGAATTTTATACCCTTTTCGGCACAAAATTGAATGGACAGAAGACCGGTAGGGTGGTTCATGCTTTTCGGGAAGAGCCTGATCCGGAAGAGGAAATTCCCTTTATCGTGGAGGTAAACCCCAATCCCGTTACGGGGAATGAGATCATCATTCAGACCAATTCAGCCATCGAATATGCGGATCTCTATGATCTGGGGGGACGAAAACAAGGGGCCCTGAACCTTGCCAATGGTTGGGGCTGGGTCTGGTTAGGGATTCCTTCAGTCACTCCTGGCCATTATCTATTGATCATCGGATCGCTTGACGGACAAAAGAAAACGGTCAGGTTGTTCATCAACAACTGACCGTTTGACATATATGTTTTGTTGGTTCTAGAGGGCGGGCAACAATTTTGAGGATACTTCCCCAAAGCCAATTCGCACACCATTCTTTTCCTTGTAAGCCCGCATGATCACAGTATCACCATCCTCGATAAAGGAACGCTTTGATCCATCAGAAAGGGTAATGGGTTCCTTTCCGCTCCAGGCGAGCTCCAACATGCTTCCATACGAAGACTTGTCCGGTCCTGATATCGTTCCACTGGCCATCATATCACCCGAATTGATGTTACACCCATTGACGGTATGGTGGGCCAACTGTTGGAAGATATTCCAGTATAGGTATTTGTGATTGCTGCGGCAAATCAGGTTCTCCTCTCCACCTTCAGGCTGAAGGTAAACCTCCAGGTCGATATCAAAATTCTTGTCCCCTTGATACTTCAGATAATCAAGAACTTGAGGTTCCTGCTTAGGTCCAGCAGTTCTGAAAGGTTCAAGGGCATCCAATGTGACGATCCACGGACTGATGCTACTTGCAAAGTTCTTTGCCAGAAAAGGGCCCAATGGAACGTATTCCCATTTTTGAATATCCCTGG
>JAJLJK010000285.1:0-7878 GCA_033844885.1 Bacteroidota bacterium
TGGTACCCTTCAGGGATCATCAGATAGTGAATGGTCTCGTACTCATGCGCATAATCGATCTCATAGGGAAGTTCCCGGTCCTCGATCTCCTCTTCACTCATATATCGGTCCAATGCCAAATTGACGAAGAGAGTACGCTCAAAGGATTTCACGTAATCCGGAAGTTCGTATCGGTAGTCTACACGCGCTGACGAATCGGAGCGGTGTAAGTGAACATTGGGATCGATCCTGACCTTTTCATGACCGGTCTCGAGATAATTCTGGAAAAACTTTTCCTTTTTATCCTTATCCACACGATCATAGTTTCGAAGGAACCGCGCAGCGATGTACCCCGAAAATTCAATGAACCCACGACCGTGGATCTCACCATTGGTCAATTCAAGGGTATCCACGATCCGACTTCGGTTCGCAGAGGATCCCATTTTCGGGACCTTTTGGATCAATGGTCCGTCTTCTCCATTTCGGATCATCGCCTCTTTCCCTTGAATGAAGGAGGAAGGAAATCCAAAAGGAACATAGTCATCCGTGGGGTCCAGGAATAACCACTCGCCGTTGAGTTGGAGCGCCGTGATCATGTGATTGTCCGAATACGGAGTATAGACGTCCATATATGAATAGGGGATATCCCTGGTGCCGATCCAGCACTCACGTGCGTCCAGACCCGCTGTTCGCATCATGTTCGCCAAAAGGCACGCCATTCCCTTACAATCGCCATATCTCTTGGTCGCCACCTTGGCCGGTGCATCAGGAATGAATCCGCCCAGCCCATCTTCCACAGCAATGTATTTGATCTTATTCCTCACCCAGTTGAAAAGGCCACTGGCTACCATTACATCATTCCCGGTTTGGCGGATCGAGTCGACGATGCGGATCAGATCTGGGCCCAATTGGTGATCCACCGAGTCCATCAATCCGTTGTACCATCCATAAAGATCCTTCGGTCCGCGCAAGACAGGAACCCGGTCACCGTTTCGGGTCTTGTAATCACTGATGATGAATGCCAGGTGAGGCACATAATAGCTTCTGGAGGGCGAAGATGACTCCCTTTTGTATTCAGGAACACTATCCAAAGTCCACGTATGAGTGACAGCCCCTCTTTTCTCTTCACGCGAATACGTGAACAGTGTGCTGTCCAGATTGAATCCCAGTATTCGCACCTCGACGTCCTCTGGAACTTCCAGTGTAATGACACGGGATTGCGTGAACAGACCTGATTGCAGATAGACCGGTGGCAGGAAGATCGGGTTGGTGAATTCCTCCTGAAATGAAAGGGCCATTTTGGACCCGGGACGGATATCTGGAAACTTTATCCTGATGGCTTTGCGGTCATCATAGAAAACCCGATCACTCATCAGGTCCTCTTTCACAAAATCCTTCACCCTTTTTTTGCGATACCTCGATCCTGAAGGAACATAGCTGGTAGCTTCGACCTCATCGATCAAAGTGAAGGCATCATAAATGATGGTTCGCTGATCAGCCACGCCGGCCATCTCCCCGAGTAAGAGGGTCTCATCAGAAACCTTTCTTCGGACAACCACCCCACGATCTTCATCGACCTCAAGTTGGATGTCGACCCGATCCTGAAGTCGAATGGCCATTTCCTTTGGAAACCTCTCCTTATACTTAAGATACTCCTCTGTCTGGGCTTGGACTCCCAACCAGGAAATACTCAGGGCGATGATCAGAAACCTATTCCATTTCATATTCAATGTCGTTGAACCAAAGAATCTTTTGAACGAGTTTTCCTTCCGCATCATATACCTCCTCAAATCCATTCTTCTCTCCGTGAACAAAGTGTTCTTTTCGCTCTACCTTACCATTAGGGTGATAGGAAACGACCTCACCGTGATATTCATCCATCAATTGGGGGAGGGTCTTTTTCAGAGTACCGTCCGGGTAATAGTGTTTTTCCATTCCGGTGATCCTTCCGCCATTGACGGTAAAGTCCTCGCGGACCTGTCCATTGGGATAAAAGATCTTATAAGGCCCTTCAAACTCTCCATCCTTATACGTGAAGGTCCTCGAGGGTTTTCCGTTGGGGAAAAACGCCTTGACCTCTCCATCTCCATAAGTGACGGGGATCATTTCCTTTAGTTGTCCATCCTTACCGAGATAACTGTATCCGATAAGGGTTCCAAAACTGTAATAACGAACCAGTTCGACCAGTGAGTCTTCGGCAAAGAAGTGTTGTGGGCCGTGATAGTCCCCGTAGTGGTAATTATAGATCCTGGTCAGATTTCCATCCTCATCATATCGAGGGGATCGACCATGACTCAATCCTTCGAGGTAATTGGTCTCATTGATCAGCGATCCATCTTCATCATACCACCTCCAAACACCAGAGCGTTCGCCATAGAGATGTTCACCGACCGTTTCAACCTTCCCGTTGGGATGGTACCAGGTCCACTTGCCGTAGGCTCTTCCATGCAGGTAATTCCCTTCCAGTTTTTTCGAACCATCCGGGTAGAACTCCACAACTTCTCCATTGTAGAGGCCCTTTTCGATCTTTCTGCTGGCCGCCAATTGACCATTGGAATATTTGAATTCCATGGATCCATTTCCGTCCTCAAAGGAGCCCTCACCAGTGATCCTGCCATTGGGTCCGTAGTATCTGTACCCCATGATCAGTCCCTCGTTGAGGTAGAGGTCCTGAACAGGCTTGCCTTCAAAGTTGAAGTAGTGGTTCCAGCCTTCGCGCTCACCATCCACCCAATAGGTGTTTGCCCTCCAGGTCGAATCTGGATTGTAGACCACCCATTCGCGTTGACGCTGATCCTCCAGCACAACGCCTTGCTCCAGCAGGGCCCCATTCGGATAATATTCGGTACTCAACCCATGGGACTGGCCATCGCGATACGCAGAAACCCGTTGTAGGTTTCCATCGGAGTAATAATATTTGGATCGGCCATCGATCTGTCCATCCTTATAGTTCTCGATGGAAACCGGATTCCCATACTCGTTGAAAAAGGTCCATTCACCGATCCTCTCACTATCCTCGAATTCACCTTCTGCCGCCTTCGCTCGATTGGTGTGATATCCCGTGAACTTGAATCGGCCCTTGCGATTTCTCTCTTCGAGAATGACCTTTCCGTCCTCATCAAAATACTTGTAACCGATGAATTCGCCCTTGCGGTATTCCATTTCCGAATTGATTCGGCCCATTCGGTCGTACTCGACATAAAAACCCGTTTCCTTTCCGGACTCATCGAATTCCGCTGTTTCCTTTAGCGTCCCATCGGCCTGCCAGTAGGTCCACTTTCCGACCTTGGCCCCTTCCTTCATGATCCCTTCGCTGATCTTGGTGCCATTGGAGGCATACTCGACATACGGTCCATCGATCTCTCCATTGACATAGTTCAATTTGTACCTCAATTCGCCATTCTGGTGGTAGTTCTCGTAATCTCCATTACGACTACCGTCAACAAACATGGCCTTGGCAGAAAGTTTTCCATCCGGAAAATACCATTTTGCCTCACCTTCGATCTTTCCATCCTTGACCGGAGCTTGAAAATCGATCACTCCTGAAGCAAAGTAACTGGTGTATTCTTTTTGGTTCTCTCCGTTCACGTAGAAGGTCTTGACCCGGGTCTGTCCTGTAGGGTAAAAGGATTCGAAATCCCCGTCCAATTTTCCTTCTTTGAAGTGTTGAAGGATGGTCAAGCGGCCTTGTTTATCAAATACCCTGGATTCGCCGTCGATCTCCCCATCCTTATAGGAAAGCTCTTCCTCCAGGTTTCCGTTGGCATGATAGAACCTCCAGGTGCCGGTCCGCTTCCCATTCTTATCAAAATATCCTGTTCCGCGAAGGGTGCCCCCGGAGTAGAAGATCCGAACGAAACCATCGTAGTTCTGAGATTTCTCGTTGAAGGCCCCAATGACCTCCAGGGTATTGTTGGTTCGCCACCCATATCGATAGACCCCTTTCTTTCCCTGTAGTGTGTCTTCGACATCCTGATGAAGGCGGATCCATTCGTCCTTGCTCCAGGAAACGAATTCCTTGATGTCAGCGATGTTCTTTTCGAAGATCTTTTGATGTTTCTCATTCTTACTGGTGATGCTCACCAGGTAGGACCACATCTCAAACCTATCATCATCTTTGATCACTTCCTTGAAATAGGGGAGGTAGAATTCTGAAAAGAAACCCTCTCGTGATGGCTTCGCCTGATCGAAGACCACATGTGCTTGTTTGATGAAAGGGATATCCAGCTCGGAAGGTGTCTCATAAGAATCGGATAGACCTGCATAATTGCGCACCAGAAGATCTGCCTTCCCGAATTTCTCGTCACCGGCCAGTTTGAAACCCAAGTCGGACACTTCGGTCTTTTCGGATAGTGCATTGTTGATGGTGACCAAGGCATTGAAACTCCTTTCTGTGGTCGGTTGAACCACGAGGTAGGCGGAAAAAGCAAGCGTTGCAGGAACGATCTCGTCATTGGCCAATGCCATGCTGGCGACCAGGAAGTGGCTGCTGGCATGGAATGGATTGATCCTGAGAGCTATCTTCAGCTGCTCAAAGGCCTTTTCGTAATCCTTCATCCTGTAGAGGGTGATGGCCTTATTGAAATAGAGTTCAGGGTTCATGGGAGAGAAGGCAATGGCCCGATCATACGTCTTGAGGGCCTTTAAGGAATCTCCCAGGTCATCGTACGCATTCGCCAGTTCGATGTACATCTCTCCGGTGTAGTCATTCCGGGTCTTCAATGCCGCTTCCAGCACCTTTACCACCGCTTCCTTCTGATCGTTCTCAGACAGGGAAAGGGCTTTTTCATATACGGCCCAATAGTAGTTGGAGTCCTGTGGATGAACAAGGTCGTACTTGGCGATAGCTTCCTCATATCGGGCACTATCATGAAGTTCGATGCCCTGATAGATCAGGACTTCCCCGCGTTCTTCGGGAATGGTCTTTACCTGTGAAAAGATTGGACCTGTGCTAAAAAGAAAAATGGCGCAAAAGAGCGCCAATCGGTTTAGGGTGTTTTTCATTGGAGAGCTTTTGAATGCTCTAAAATAAATAATCCCCTATAAGTCAAAAGGATAAGTTGCTCAAATTACCATGAGGCCAAAATACGAAGGGAAATCCCTTCATTTGGGTCACCCCAATTTCTCGGTGGCCAGCTCCATCCGTGCAATGACCTCTTCCCGTCCAAGGATCTCTGATATCGCAAAGGCACTAGGGCCGGTCACCTGTCCGGTAATCGCGATACGGAGAACTGGTCCGACCTGCCCAAAACCGAGTTCTTTTTCCTGAAGGTAGGCCTTGAAGCTGTTCTCAAGGATCTCTTCGCGGAAGGGATCGGCATGAGCGAAACGGTCCATTAGGTCGTGAATATAACCTGGGGCCTCTGAGGTCCACTTCTTAGAAACCGACTTCTCATCGTAAGAGGCAGGGCGCTCGAAAAAGTACTTTCCTTCTTCATACAGATCGGGAATGAAAGTGGCTCGCTCCTTCATCAATTCCACGATAGCCGGGAGATCCAATTTTGAATAGTCCACGCCTTTAGCGTCCAGAATCGGCTTCAATTGCTCTGCCAACTCACTGTTGTCTTTTGCTCGCAAGTACTGTTGGTTGAACCACTTGGCCTTTTCGAAATCAAATTTTGCCCCTGCTTTGCTGACCTTGGATATTTCGAAAGCCTCGACCAATCCCTCCAACGAGAAGATCTCCTGATTGGTGCCTGGGTTCCATCCCAGAAAGGCCAACATGTTGACAAAGGCTTCGGGGAAAAACCCACGCTCTCTATAGCCACTCGACATTTCGCCGGTCTCGGGATTCTTCCATTCCAATGGAAAAACAGGGAATCCCAGTCGGTCGCCATCACGCTTACTGAGCTTTCCATTTCCATCAGGCTTTAGAAGTAATGGCAGGTGAGCGAACTCGGGCCGTTCCCATCCCAAAAATTCATAAAGTAGAACGTGCAAGGGGGCCGAAGGAAGCCACTCCTCACCCCGTATGACATGGGAGATCCTCATCAAATGATCATCCACAATATTGGCCATGTGATAGGTGGGCATTCCGTCGCTCTTAAAGAGGACCTTGTCATCCATGTTGTTGGTGTTGACACTTACCCACCCTCTGATCTGGTCTTCGAATTTCACCTCGTGATTTCTTGGAAACTTGATCCTAACCACATAGGGTTCGCCGCTATCCAATCGCTTTTGAACCTCATCCGCCGAAAGGCTCAATGAGTTCTTCATCCTCCCACGAGTGATATGATTGTACTGCCAATTGACATTCCCGGCTTTCTTGGCCAGCTCCCTCATGTTCTCCAACTCCTCCGACGTGTCGAATGCGTAGTAAGCATGCCCATTTTCGATCAATTGGTCGACATATTCCCGATAGAGGTGTTTTCTCTCACTTTGTCGGTATGGCCCTTCCGATCCTCCAAAATCCTGACCTTCATCCGGCGCGATCCCGCACCACCGTAGGGATTCAATGATATACTCTTCTGCACCAGGCACATACCGCGCCTGATCGGTATCCTCGATCCGGAGAATGAACGTTCCCCCGTGCTTTTTGGCGAAAAGGTAGTTATAGAGGGCCGTACGAACTCCTCCCATGTGAAGGGGGCCGGTAGGGCTGGGGGCAAAACGAACACGAACTTCTCTATCGCTCATCAGAGTGGTGGTTTTTGAAGGTGCAAAGGTACTTTAAACACAACGCTTTTTGAAATCATGATGGTCCGGATTCAAATTCGTGGTAATCACGGGCTTTCATGCCCTGAAGGCGTTCTGTATCTTTGCGCGAAATTTTCTTGACACATGGCAAGGATCCTTTCTGAACAGGAGATCATCCGCCGAGAGGCATTGACACGTTTGCGCGAACTGGGTATTGACCCTTACCCTGCCGAAGGGTACGAGGTGACCACTCATGCCGAAACCATCAAATCCGAGTATGATTCAACTCCCGAGAAATTCGAGGATGTTCGTATCGCCGGAAGGCTGATGACCAAACGTGTGATGGGAAAAGCCTCCTTTGGTGTGCTTTCGGATCCGACTGGAAAGATCCAATTGTATTTCAACCGCGATGAGATCTGCCCCGGCGAGGACAAGACCCTTTACAATGAGGTCTTCAAAAAACTCCTGGACTTTGGTGACTTCATTGGGGTTCAAGGGTCGGTTTTCCGCACCCAGACCGGCGAACTCTCGGTAAACGTGAAGGAATTCACGGTTCTTACCAAGAGTCTTCGACCGCTTCCGGTTGTAAAGAAGGATGCCGAAGGAAATGTCCATGATGCCTTCACGGACCCTGAGTTGAGGTATCGTCAACGATATGTTGACCTCGTGGTGAATGACCATGTTCGGGAGATCTTCCTCAAACGGACCCGCATCATCAATACCCTGCGCGAGATGTTCAATGAGCAGGGATACCTGGAGGTTGAGACCCCGATCCTTCAACCCATTCCAGGAGGAGCAGCGGCCCGGCCATTTATTACCCATCACAATGCCCTGGACATGCCCCTCTACCTTCGGATCGCCAACGAACTCTATCTAAAGAGCCTCATCGTTGGTGGCTTTTAAGGGGATTATGAGTTTGCCAAGCATTTCCGCAACGAAGGAATCGATCGCACACACAATCCGGAGTTCACCGTCATGGAGATCTATGTGGCCTACAAGGACTACAACTGGATGATGGATTTCACTGAGCGCATGGTGGAACGTGTTGCTTTGGCGGTCAATGGCACTACACGGAGCATGATCGGAAAGAATGAGATCGAATTCAAGGCACCCTATCCACGAGTCCGGATCCTTGATGCCATAAAGGAGCATACGGGTTATGACCTCTACGGCCGATCAGAGGATGAGATCCGCAAGGTTGCATTGGAGCTTGGATTGGAGGTCGATGAGACCATGGGTAAGGGTAAATTGATCGATGAGATC
>JAJLJK010000286.1:0-1348 GCA_033844885.1 Bacteroidota bacterium
CATTACTCTCTTTTTGACCAACCCAGGTGGGTACGTCGCATTTCCAGTGGAGTAAAAAGGAAATTGGGACAAAGGGTATCTCATGGTCCATCGATGTTCGACGGATTTGGGGAATGGATACTCCACGGACAAAGCTATAATGACCCAAACTGGATGGATGGGCTTATGCCCGGGATCGAACTTCCTGAAACCACCCAAAAGCTTTTTGAATTTCATGGCGGATCGAAAAAGGAAGCCAGGAATTGGCTTCGATGGAATGAATTCTACTCCCATCTTCAGAGGGTATTGATAAAGGTGGATCGTATGAGCATGGCCCATAGTCTGGAGGTTAGGGTTCCCTTTCTCGACCCGAGGATCATTGATTTCTCCTGGAAGCTGGAGAGTGATTTCGGGGTAGGGGATACCATGCTCAAACCCCTCCTGAGAAAGGCCCTTTGGCAATTCATTCCTAAGGATGAACTCGAACGGAAAAAAAAGGGATTCAGCGTTCCGATCGGTCAATGGATGCAGAATGAGTTAAGAGAAGAGGTGGAGGATCTTTTGCTCGGAACTGAGATTTTAGGACAGGAATTCATTGACAGGAAGATATGGAACGCCAAAGTGCGTGAGTTCCTCTCTGGACGGACCGAAATGGAATGGGGTATCTGGATCATGTTCGCTTGGCAGAAATGGAGAGCACTTCAAGAAAACCCTAAACAAATGGACACTAGTTTCAAATGGGGATAAAGCAGATGATCCGAGAGGGATTGGCCTGGAGGGATAAATGGTATTATTTGGTTTTTTCGATCTCCAGACCTTCTTCCATGCCTGATGTGATCATTGCGGGATTGCCAAAAGCGGGAACCTGGTGGATGGCCAAAGCTTTACGTGCGCATCCTGAGGTGGAAATGGTCAAGGATCTCGTACCCGGAAAGGGCGAATTGCGATTCTTTTCCATTCGTTTTGGGCTTCCTCTCCGACAGTATTTCAAACTTTTCAAGGAACGCCGTAGACCGGGAATCTTACTCTTTGAAAAATCTCCGGATTACAGCATTCTCAGTGAATGCAGACTTCGATTGATCAAGACCTTGAATCCTAATATTCGGATGATCCTGATCTTTCGGGAACCCGTGGAGTGGGCCTTCAGTCATGCCAAGATGGACCTGGTCCGATCCAGAAATGTCAAATTTGAGGACGTTTCGGAAGAGCAATTCTTTCGGCATTACCGAAATGCGGCTCGGAAATACGATTTCGAGGCCATCTATCAACGATATACAAAGATATTCGGCGATCATCTTAAGGTTTTCCTGAATGAAGAAATTGAGCGAGATCCTCGAAAGGTATATCAAGAACTTTGTCAATTCCTGGG
>JAJLJK010000287.1:0-5717 GCA_033844885.1 Bacteroidota bacterium
GGGATTACCAGTGATCAACCACATCGGGTCGATATCTGGGAATTGTTCCAGGATCTTTTCAACCACAGATAAACTGGGCTTGTTTCGACCTGATAGGATATGGGATAGGACCGGACGTCCGATCCCAAGCTTGTCGGCAAATTCCGATCGATTCATTTCCGATCGATCCATTATCAACACGATACGCTCATTCAAACTCATGACTGGGGATGTAATTACAAATGTAAATATGGGAAAATCCAAGTCGGGAATCAATAATTTCAATGAATTAAAAAAAAGATCAAATAGCGCATTATATATAATTGAATAACAGTATTTTAAAATAAAAATTGAATTTAATATAGATAATTTCTATGCGCATGAATCTCTCTACGCTTGACGGGGCCGACTCAAGTTCGTAGCTTTAATTGAATACCATTCCATCCATCATGCCCGAACTCGAATGGCTGCGCAAAGCCTACCCGGATTTCAGGATCTCAGAACTCAGAGGTCCAAGGATCACGTTATCAGACATAAAGCCTTATTTGGAGATGTTCACTCGTTCGGACAAGGTCAGGATGAGTACGATCGGATCTTCAATACAGGGGAGACCGATCCATCGTTTGGACATCGGGTTTGGAGACAGGGTGGTCTTGGGGTGGACTCAGATGCATGGTAACGAAGCAACATCCACATTGGCCCTATTGGACTTCCTGAATTGGGTGACATCCTCAGCAGGTAAGGAGTGGTTCGATCAGGTTTTTCACAAATGTAAACTTTCGATCATTCCTATTCTGAATCCGGACGGAGCCGAACGATTTGAACGCAGGAACGCTGTGGGAATTGATATCAATAGGGATTTCATTTCGCGATCTGCACCTGAAACCAGGGTTTTTCACGAGGCTCTTACTGTGATTGACCCTGTATTGGCCTTGAATCTCCACGATCAAAGGACCATTTTTGGGGATTTGGAAGGTAGGCCGGCGACCATCTCCTTCCTTAGTCCTTCAGCTAATCCCCAAAAGACACCAACCAAGGCTACGGAATACAGCAAGGGATTGATCGGTGCGATCGCTAAAAAGATCGAACCCATTCTGGATTTCTCGCTGACCCGATATACCGACGAATTTTATCCTGGCGCCTTTGGTGATAATTTGCAGAGGAGGGGTATCCCAACGATTTTGATCGAGTCAGGAGCCTATCCGAATGATCTTCGACGGTACAAGGCCAGAGAATTCAATTTCTTGATCCTGGCCATAACCTGCGAATTGATAGCTCATGGGTTCGAGCCAAAGGATACGGATATCGCCACTTACGAGAAGATCCCTTTCAACCTTCAAAATAGGCTGGACATTGTGGTGAAAGACCTGTACCTGGGGCAAGGATGCGTTGCAGATGTGGGGTTATTGCGGCAATGGATCTTCGACAGAGGGGAGCTTAAGGGGAAATGGGCAGTTTCAGAAATAGGAGACTTAGCCAGCCGATTTTCCGAAGAGACTATTCCGGGAGAGCAATTCAGGCTTACCTCGGGTCGGATTCAGATAGGGGAGACTATAGAATTTACAAAAGTAAATAATCATGTTTGAGTCGATCAATCCTGCTACTAGTGCGAGAATAGGTTCTTATAACCAAGAAGACGAAAGTAGTTTCCTCTACAAGCTAAAAGTAGCTGACGACACCTTTGATAAGTGGCGATTTACAAAGGTAAAAAGACGTGTTGAGTTGATGGACTCTCTAGCCAGTTCACTGGCTAATAACCGAAGACATTTCAGTGTTCTAATGACCAGTGAAATGGGTAAACCCATATCCGAATCTGAGGCGGAAATATCTAAATGCATCTGGTTATGTGAGTTTTACAGAGATAACTTAAAGTCATTTCTAAAGTCTGTCAAGATCAAGTCTGATGCAGATTCATCATATTATCAGCATGTTCCAATTGGTGTGATCCTTGGAATCATGCCATGGAATTTCCCTGCCTGGCAAGCCTTCCGCATGGCGGTACCAGCCATTTGCGCTGGAAATACGGTCATCTTAAAGCACGCCAGTAATGTAATGGGCAGTGCAGAAATGATCGAAAAGGTTTTCAGGGAGGCGGGATTTGAAACGGGGGTCTTTCAAAATCTCAGAATTAGCAGTCAACAGGTCTCCACCTTGATCCGAGATGAGCGTGTTCGAGGAGTATCACTCACGGGTAGCGACAAGGCAGGTTCTAGTGTAGCCTCTCAGGCAGGAAAGGAATTGAAGAAATCCCTACTGGAATTAGGAGGTAGCAATGCCTTTATCGTTTTCGAGGACGCTGATATGGATTTGGCGCTTGAAAAAACGGTAAAAGGTCGCTTCCAGAATACGGGTCAGAGTTGCATCGCTAATAAACGGCTATTCGTGCAAAAGGGGATCTTTGAAAAGTTTCTGGATGCATACGTTCGAAGGGTCCGCGATTTGAAGGTGGGTGATCCGATCATGCAGGATACCCAAATTGGACCGATGGCCAGATTGGACCTTGCAGAGACCCTTGAGCGACAGTTAAAGGAAAGTGTGGAACTTGGAGCAAAGGTGATCTTAGGAGGCAAACGGGATGGCTGCTTTTTTGACCCCACCATAATCACTGATGTGGAGCCTAATATGCCGGTGATGAAAGAGGAGGTATTTGGGCCCGTCATTCCCATTGTCCCTTTTGATGACTGGGAGGATGCCTTACGATTGTCCAATGACAATGAATTTGGTCTAGGGGTCTCGCTATTTACCGCCAACACCAGCAAAGCTAAAAAATGGGCTGAGCGATTCGATGAAGGTGCTGTTTTTGTCAATGAATTGGTGAAGTCAGATCCACGTCTTCCTTTTGGAGGAGTGAAACGGTCTGGATATGGCCGAGAATTATCCTCTCTTGGACTTTTTGAATTCACCAATGTCCAGACCGTCTTCGTGGATGAATGAGAATCAGGAGGGATTCCCATTCTGGGGGAACAGCATCACCTCATTGACAACCACCTCGGTCTTGTATTGCTTCACGCCTTCCTTATCCGTGTAGCTTCGATTTACCAGCTTGCCTTCAACTCCGGCGTGATGGCCTTTTTTCAGATACTTTTCAATGATGCCGGCCACTCCGTCCCAGGCAACGAGATCATGCCACTGGGTGTCAGTCATCTTTTCGCCATCACTGGTGCGATAGTTCTCGTTGGTAGCCATGACGAATCGCGCCAATTTCTTGCCGCTTTCCAACTCCTTGATCTCCGGGTCTTTCCCCAAGGTTCCGATCAATTGAACTCGATTCTTGATTGAGGTCATAAATAACGTTTTTAAGTTAAGTATTAAATTGACTGATCTCAATTTCGTAAGCACTGGCAACGGAATAGGGGGATAATCAATTAATAGTCGTTTGAAAATGGAAAGCTCGATCAGGAAGTGCCTGGAGTGTGGCAGCAGTATTAAGGGTCGATCAGATAAGAGATATTGCGATGATCAATGTCGAAATGCCTATAATAATCGAAGGAACAGGGATCAGAATAATTATGTGAGACGGGTCAATGCGATCTTGAGAAAGAACCGACGTATACTAGAAGATGTGACCCCGGGAGGAAGGAATATCATTTCGAGAAGAACCTTGATCGATCGCGGTTTTGATTTTCGATTCTTTACCCACGAGAGTGGAAGGGAAGGAATGAGGAATTACCGTTTCGTTTACGATCTGGGATACATGAACCTGGATTCAGAGAATATCGCTGTCATTCAATTGATCCCGTGATCACTTCCTCATTTGATGGATCACCTCAAAGCTCTTTTCAATATCCTTCTTACTGACCACCAGGGTAAACTCATTGGTCGTACTGATGACCTCACAAATATTGATTCCCCGAAGGGTAAGGGTTCTAAAGATGTAATAATACAATCCCATAGTATTGATCGACGCTTGGGGCAGCATGATGGTGATGGATGCCAGATCCAGGGTTTGTTGTGTCATCCGTTCATTGGAAAAGGATTCCAATAAGGCCGTGGTCGCATCTCTCGAAATGATGATCGTGGTCTCACTAACGCCTTTCGAAAATGTGTAGAACCAACTGATCTGGTCCTTTATTCGCCTGAGGAATTCTGATTGACTGCTGGCAATGGTAGGCGAGTTGTTGAAGGTGAAGTCGGCAAGGTCACTTCGAACAATAATGTCCCCAAAATCACTGGTGAATTGTTTCAGCTTTAGCATGGTCGATTTGGGAATGGTGGGTTCCATCCGCCGCAAGGCCATGATCACACTGGCTTCACTTACCGATTCACCTTGATCCCTGTCCAATCGATCCTTCCAGCTTCGTGCCACTGCCGATAGATTCAAAAGGCCATTGTGTAGAGCTTCCTCTAAAAATGGATTCTCCTCGAGATATTCCTGAAGACGATCGCGTAAAGGCTTCATGTTAATATTTTAACACGAAGTTAAAATTTAGTTATTAATGTAAGAATAGTTTTTTTTAGAATGATCCTGACTCATTTTTGTGTTTCCAAAATGGATCTATGATCGTAATGAAATTTGGAGGAACCTCAGTAGGTTCCGCAGATCGCATCAAGTCCGTCATTGATATCGTTTGTCAACACGAAGGCCCTGTGGTTCTAGTGCTTTCGGCAGTTAGTGGGATGACGAACGCCTTGGTAGAACTTTCTGAAACAAAGAGTTCTGACAAGGCGATGGAGATCATTTTGGATATTGTGGATCGATTCTCGGGGATCTCCAATGAGCTTGGACTCGAGGGGAAAGACTTTGATCTTCATTCGGTTAAGACCCATTTGCTAGACATTTGGCAGCGGTCAGAGACCGATCTTTTGCTCAGTCAGGGTGAAAGGATCACGGTGAAGATGGTGTCGAGGTACCTTTCCTCTCTCGGAATTCCCTGTGAGCATATGAATGCATTGGAATCCCTTGTTCTTAATGAGGAGGGTAATCCCGACATGCACTCCTACACTAGAAGTTTGCGTCGTCATCTTGCAGGCGGAGGGATCGTTCTTACGGAAGGTTTCATCTGTCGCGACCACGAAGGAAAGGTCACCAACCTCGGAAGAGGAGGGTCAGACCTTACAGCCTCTCTGGCAGGGGCTGCTTTGGACGCAGACGAGATCCAGATCTGGACCGATGTCTCTGGAATGCTTACCTGTGACCCAAGAGTGGTCGAAAAAACCAGAAGTATCCAAGAGCTAAGCTTTGATGAAGCCGCAGAACTCGCCTATTTTGGTGCCAAGGTCCTTCATCCCCGAACGGTGATGCCAGCGAGGCAAAAGAATATCCCAGTGAGGATCAAGAACACCTTCTACCCAGATGACCATGGAACGGTCATCACACGAAAGGGTAGTGGTCCCGGATTGAAGGCAATGGCTGCGAAAGATGGGATCACCGTCATCAAGATCGTAAGCGACCGCATGCTTATGGCTCATGGATTCCTGGCCAGAGTGTTTGGGGTATTCGATCAGTTTCAGACTCCGATCGATATGATCACCACCTCTGAAGTAGCGGTTTCCATTACCATTGATAACACACGATATTTACCGGAGATCCTCGATTCGCTGTCCGCCTATGGCCAGATCGAATTCGAGGGTCACCAAACCATCCTCTCCATTGTTGGAGATGGAATCACCAATGATCCGGGGGCTTTGGTCAAGGCGACCCAAGCTCTCACCGACACCAACTTCCGCATGCTTTCCTTTGGCGGAAGCCCCAATAATTTCTCTTTTCTGATCCCTACAGAGAATAAAGAAAAAGCGCT
>JAJLJK010000288.1:0-35941 GCA_033844885.1 Bacteroidota bacterium
ATCCAGGATCCGAAGGATATCATGATTCTGCTCAATTCCAGCATGAGGCATGCTTGTGGGCATAAGGAGGAAACTACCCTCGTCGAGAGCGGGCATGAATTCACTTCCAATACCAGGAAAAGTATGAGCCAGAGTACTCCAAATGACATTTTGACGAATATTGACTCCCAATCGATCGGTGGTTTTCGCCAACCCTCCGAAAAGAGAAGGAAATCCAATACCGATCAAGAGTCCAAGTATGATCATGGTTAAAGGGATCGATAAGAACCAGGCACGATGGTCAAGAGCCCAGAAAAGCATTCGCTCATACCTCCTTATGATGAATTGAAATCCTCCAAGAATTAGGGCGATTATCGCGCCAACAAAGAGGAAATTTGCCCATTCTCCCGGCTCCGGCCCCAAGGGAAGCCATTGGATGGAAAGAACCCATGTGATAAGGATCAGAAGGAGGGTCATTGGAACATTCGGCCACCGGAGGAAAGTCAAAAGTGGCTTTACAAAGATCCATGCCGCCGCCAAGGCCATGATCAAGATCCCTGAAATGACATCCATGTTGAGCAGGATCCAGAATCCAGACCCTAGTAAAAGCACATTCAATCCCGTTCGGAGAGATCGGCGATCGAATTTCCAACCGTAAATGGTCCTTGCTATGGCAGGAAGGACAAAAAGAGCGATGATCACAGCCGCGATCAAGGCATAGGTCTTGGTGAATGCCAGGGGTCGGAACAGCTTGCCCTCTGCCGCCTGGAGTGTGAAAACGGGAATAAAGCTGACAATGGTCGTTGAAACCGCAGTGATGATCGCTCCACTTACCTCTGAAGAAGCCCGGTAGATCAATTGGGTCAGAGGGACCTTATGACCTTCCTCATCAAGGTATTTTATGATGTTTTCAGTCAGGATGATCCCGAGATCGACCATGGTGCCAATAGCAATCGCGATCCCTGAAAGAGCTACGATATTCGCATCCACACCGGTATATCGCATGGCAATGAATACCATTAGTACCCCAAGGGGTAAGAGTAAGCTGATCAGTATTGACCCCCTCAGATTCGCCACCATTACCAGGATCACGATAATGGTAATGATGATCTCCAGAGTAAGAGCTTCCTGAAGGGTTCCTAAGGTTTCATTGATCAAGGTTGAACGGTCATAGAAGGGGACGATCTTCAGTTGAGCCGTTACACCATTAGGTAAGGTCTTTTTGGGCAACCCACCTGAAATGTCCTTGATCTTCTCCTTGACATTCTGAATCACCTCCATGGGATTGGCCCCATATCTTGCCACAATCACCCCACCAACGGCTTCCTTACCATTCTTGTCAAGGATTCCACGGCGATTGGCTGGACCGTAGTTGATCCAGGCCACATCCTTGAGTCGAACGGGAGTATAACCATCATTCGCAACGACCGTTTCCTCCAGGTCCTCAAGGTTCTCGATATAACCCAATCCGCGAACAAAATATTCCACCCGATTGATCTCCATTGTCTTAGCCCCAACATCCAGATTACTCGCTGCCACAGCCTGGAGGACGTCATCCAAAGAAACCCCATAGGATCGCAAAGCATCCGGGCGAAGGTCGATCTGATATTCTCGGACAAATCCACCGATGGAGGATACCTCGGATACTCCTTCTACCGCCGAAAGACCATATTTCACATAGAAATCCTGAATGGATCGAAGTTCGGCCAGATCCCATCCTCCCACGTGGTTGCCATTCTTATCCCTTCCCTCCAAAGTGTACTAGAAGACCTGGCCAAGTCCTGTGGCGTCAGGGCCCAATTTTGGACGAATCCCTTCCGGCAGGGTTCCGGGTGGGAGTGAATTCAATTTTTCAAGGATCCTGGATCGAGACCAATAAAAATCCACATCCTCCTTGAAAATGATATAGATACTGGAGAATCCGAACATGGAATTGCTACGGATGGATTTCACCCCAGGAAGTCCCAAAAGTGTGGTGGTCAGGGGATAGGTGATCTGATCCTCTATATCCTGGGGGGATCGACCCGGCCATTCTGTAAAGACGATCTGTTGGTTCTCACCAATGTCCGGAATGGCATCCACCGGTACCGGATCAGAGGGGAGATTCCCGGTATCCCAACCAAATGGAGAGGTGACAATTCCCCATACCACCAACAGGATCACCATTAAAAAGGTGACGAGTCGGTTCTCCAAAAAGAATTTTAAGATATTATTGACCATGACAAAACATTACCCGTTGAATGAAATGAAGAGTATCTCGCTAATGTTGGCGAGTACTCGTAGGGGTAAGGTCTTGTTTAAAGGAGGAAGGACTGTTGAGAAATGCGAATGGCCCATCCTGAAGGGTAGATCCCCGGTTCAGGAGGTGGACGATTCTTCCAGTCATTTTCAGCTTCACAAGAGAGGGTAGGTGATTCCACCTCATTAGGCAGGATAGCCGGTGAGATGGATCTGACCTTTGAAGGTGAATCCTGGATCTTTTGATAATCTATAGATGGGGTGGAGATCTTTTCGACCCTGCAACAAGAAGGCCGTTCAATGGATGGTTCCTGGCTTGGAATACCAATGTCGCTGCAAGTTTCGGCAGGGGAGAAGAAAGAGGTGTCCGTCAACTCATCCAGGCAAAAATGCTGCTCCACAACCACCTGAAAGGAGGTCAGGAGCACCAAAAAGGCCATGAATATTGAGAGTTTCTTGAACCTCATGAAACAAATATATGGATTTTTTTAGGGGTCGCGACCCCGAAGCATTCCTAAAGAGCGGATTTAATCCGTTGAATAACAACAGATTATCAATCTCGAAAACCAGCCCGAGATTGTCATTAACAGGGTGTTAACGCTTAGTTGAGGTTCTCCGGTTGAATGACCGTGTAGGGGAGGAAGGCCAATTTATCCCCCTTCTCAAAGTCAGGAACGTAGCGTGTGATCACTTCGACCTTTCCGTTCTCCTTTAGCCTGAAAATCGGGATCAGCCTTTGTTTGTTCTTTTTCAGAAGGGCTTCCCATTGCTCCTGATTATTACAAGGTTCAATGTGCATTTCCCGGTTTTGTCTGGCGGCTTGGATCAAGGTGTCAAAGTCGGATCGACCATTGAAAAGAACATTCTTGGGAACCTCGAAATCCTTCATCTCCGATTCGGTCTTACTCATAAGACGCCATACTCGGTTTTCACCGAATTCTTCGTCAAAGAATTTACATGTGAGGTTGTTCACCTCCGTATTGCTGGTCATGGCCATCAACCTACCATAAGGAACCATATCCACATCGTCGAAAATGTCTTCGCTTAGGATATTCCCTTGATAGACCGTGATGCCCTCGTTCTGCGCTTCTCGTACGTTGGTAGCTGAGGTATCGATCAATTGAACGGGGATATCTCTTTTCTTGAGGAATTGTGCGATCAGTCTCGCCGCCTCATGCGCCCCTGCGATCAGGATTCCTTTAGGATTATCCCGTTCCACCTTGAGGAGCTTGGCAAGGGGTTTTGCCGTGGAACCCTGAAGGACAACCGTCCCTACAATGATCAGAAAAGTAAGAGGTAGAAGGAGTTCAGCCTCTTCCATCATTTGTGGGGTTGTTGCCCTGTCCATCAGTTGCAGACTGAAAAGGGAAGCAACAGCGGCTGCTACGATTCCCTTTGGACCGATCCATGCCAAAAAGGACTTCTCCCTCCAATCGAGATTGCTATTCAATGTACTTAACCATACCACCAAGGGTCGGATGATCAGGATCACTACCCCGAAAAGCCAAAGGCTGCGGATCCCCAAACTTTGGATCTGCTCCATATCGATCCTCGAAGAGAGAAGGAGAAAGAGAACCGAAATAAGGATAATGCTCACATCCTCCTTGAAGGACAGGATGGATTTAAGATCATCCACTTTTAGGTTGGCGAGAAAAATCCCCATCACTGTAGCAGCCATAAGACCAGCCTCATGATGAAGGAATTCTGAAAAGGTGAATCCAAAGATCACCATTCCCAAAACGACCACATTCCGAAGGTAGCTAGGTAGTCGATTCTTATCCAAAACCCATCTTAGAAAGAATGCACTGATCCCTCCAATGAAAACCCCACTTGCAATGGTCATAAAGAAATCCTTGAAAGCTTCGAGGGTATAGTTTTCTCCAGGCGATCCTGAACGGATGAATTCATAGACCAAAACCGCCACAAGGGCACCCAATGGATCGATGAGGATCCCTTCCCATTTGAGAACCGTGTTGATCGATTCGCGTGGTTTGACATTCCGGAGGATCGGCATGATCACGGTCGGGCCTGAGACGATGATCAAGGCACCAAAAAGGAAACTGATAGGCCAACTGGTCTCCATGAAATAATGAGCCGCTACCCCTCCAATTCCAAGGGTGAGTATCGGTCCAAAGATCAATAGGTTTCGTACGACCCCAGCCTGGTGTTTGATCTCCTTCAACTTGAGGGTCAACCCACCTTCGAAAAGGATGACTCCCACCGAAATGGACACAAAGGAAAAGAGGAAATCTCCCGAAAAGATATTATCCCCATTCATCAGTTTTTCTCCATCGGAGGTAAAGAAAGTGCTGAATGGGCCGAGGGCCAAACCGATGAGGATCAGGGGGAGAATGGCAGGAACCTTGATCTTCCAGGCAAGCCATTGGGCAAGTACACTTAGGACAAGAATGCTGGCCAGTTCGATCATGGGTCTTGGAATCTTTTTTGGAAAAATAGGTTTTTATGGCGAATTCTCACACCGGATCAAAGGAGGGCAAAGGATAATTCACCACTCAGGATCCTCAGTTGGATCTCTGCGATCTTGGCGTTGTACTCGGCAATGTGAAAACGCTGTTGCGAGCTGATCAATACGAGTTGTAGTTGCCTGAAATCCAAACTATTGATCAACCCTAATTCAAGCTGTTCCAAACCGATATCCACGACTTTTTTAGCTTCCTCCAGAGCCTGAGTTTCCATTTTCAGGATCTCGATGGCCGTCGTATAGGTACGATAACTCTGTCGAAGGCTGGTCATTGAGGATTCTCGCGCTTGCTTCAGTGCGATCTCGCTTCCCTGGATCAATAGTTCACGATCCCTGACGGTCATTCGATCGTTGAATCCATTGAAAAGATTGAAACGCAATCGGATGCCCACGGTTGGTCCGGTGGAAAGGTTACTTGAAAGGAATCCCGCTTCGTTTTGTGATCGTAGGAGACCATAATTCCCGTACAGGTCAAGGGAGGGTAAAAACTCGGATCGAGCCTGTTTCTTTTGCGCTTCAGCAATATTCACCTGGCTTCGGGCCTGGAGAATCTGGACATTCAATCTTAACAAGGCGGATCGAAGGGAATCCATGGACAGGCCAGGGTTGAGCTCAGGATCCTGGTAAATGGCCTGTGCGGCCATCAGTGAATCCCCCGAAAGGAAAGCAAGATCCTGACGAAGATTGTAGATCCGTGCTTCCTGTTCAGCCACCCGGATCGAATCCGAGAGGACGTCTATGTAGGCTTGACGAACCTCGAGTCCACTTCGTGCACCCACATCCAATCCCGTTTCGAGGATCCGATAGCGTTCGCGTGTGGTCTGGAGGTTTTGCCGATAGTTCTGAAGCAGGGATTCTTCCTCAACCAGGCCAAAATAAACGCTTGCAAGTTCGAGGAGGGTCACTTCCATTTGGGCTCGTAGCGATTGGTTCCCGAGGATTTCCAAGGCTTCGAGTTCATCCCTTCTGGCAAACATCCTGAACCCATCAAAGAAGGTCCATTCCAATTCGATATTGGCATTGAGATCGGTACTCTGAGCTCCATCCCGGGTCAACTCCCTTCCATCCAGAAATTCTTGTTGTGTGTTCCTAATAGCGCCTTGTTGAAATGCAATCGCATCTACAGTGGGTAGGAAACCGGCATTTCCCGGTCGATTCTGATTGGCCGCACGGTGTCGTTCTATCCTCGCAATATTGATCTGATAGTTGTTGCGAAGAGCCGTTTCCACCACCTCGCTGAATCGCAGTCCTTGTCCAAAAGAGGGACGCATGAGAAGGAGGGTCAATAGGATGACGAACCGGATCTTCATGTATGTCTCTTTTTTGAAGTGATGAACGTGTAGAGCGCGGGGATCACATAAAGCGTAAGCCCTAGGCTGAATGTAAGTCCGCCAATGATCGATAAACCCATGGGGATTCGGCTGGTCGATGATCCTCCCAGGGCCAAAGCAATGGGAACCGCTCCTAAAATGGTGGCAAGGCTGGTCATTAGAATAGGACGCATTCTTGATATCGATGCATCCACAACGGCCTCATCGATCGACAGCCCTTCCTCACGTCGTTGGTTGGCAAATTCAACGATAAGGATCCCGTTCTTGGTCACGATCCCGATCAGAACAATGATCCCGATCTGGGAGAAGATGTTCAGGGTCTGTCCAAAAAGGTATAAGGTCAGGATCGCCCCAGCGATGGCGAGAGGTACGGTGAGCATGATGGTCAGTGGATCTCGGTAACTCTCAAATTGGCCTGCAAGGGTCAAATAGATCAGCATGAGTGCGAGGGTGAAGGCAAAGAGAAGGGAGTTCGAACTTTCCATGAATTCCTTTGATGTGCCTGCCAGGCTGGTAGAAAAACTTTCATCCAGAACCCTTTCGCCGATTCGGTCCATCTCCTCCAGAGCTTCGCCCAGGGTTACCCCTGATGCTGGTGCAGCGGAGATCGTAGCGGACACGAAACGGTTGTATCGATACAATTGAGGCGGTGTGATCTGCTCTTTCAGGGTGACGAGGTTACTCAAGGGGATCAAATTTCCATTCGTCGCCCGGATATTCACGTTCCGAATGTCAGATGGTTCATCGCGGTAGGACCGATAAGCCTCACCGATCACCTGATATTGCTTACCATTCATAATGAAGAATCCAAACCGCTGACCTGAAAAGAGCAACTGAATGGTCTCAGCGATATCCCGAACGGAAACTCCCAATTCGCGAGCTTTTTCGCGGTTGATCTCCACGAGAAGCTCAGGCTTGTTGAATTTGAGATCCCTGTCGACCACTTCAAAATAGGAACTTTGACGTGCCTCTTCCATGAACTTCGGGATCACCTCTCTGAGTTTTTCAAGATTTGGAGCCTGTAGGACATATTGAACCGGGAGACGGCCGAAGCTTCCGCCGATGGTCTGTTCCTGGGTGACGAAGGTCCTCGCAAACGTGTAATTCCGCACCACTCCGGATAGCTCGGCGGCCAGTTGAGCCTGACTTTTCTCCCTTTCAGAAGGATCCTTGAGCACCATACTGACAAAACCACTGTTGACCGAGTTCGAGGCAAGAAAGCCGGGGCTGGTCACAGCGATCACGGCTTCCTTTTCTGGAAGTGTGTCGACGATGTCGAGAATGTCAAGTACATATTCATCCATTCGCTCAAATGATGTTCCCTCAGGGGCAGAACTGAACAGTCTCAACCTGGATTTATCCTCCATAGGGGCCAATTCCGACGGAATAAGACTTCCGATCAAAAAGATCATGGCCACGGAGATCCCCATGATCGCAAAGGCCCATTTGCGATGTTTCATGAATTTTCGAAGGCTCCTTCCATAGCGGAGAGTGAGACCATCCAGAAAGAGACTCGTTCTGACGAAAAGTCGACCATGCTTTTTATTAGCTCTGAGGATCCGGGCACTCATCATAGGTGTGAGGCTGAGCGAAACAAAGGTGGAGATCACGATCGCTGAGGCGACGACAATACCGAATTCACGGAACAATCGACCGGTGATACCTCCCAAAAAGACGATAGGGAAGAAGACCGCCACCAATGTGATGGTTGTGGCAATGATGGCAAAGAAGATCTCCTTTGCACCCTTGTGACCTGCCTCCATCGGATCATCACCACGTTCGATCTTGGCATAGATGTTCTCCATCATCACGATCGCATCGTCCACTACCAGTCCGGTTGCTAGGACGATCCCAAGTAAGGTGAGGATGTTGATAGAGAATCCGGCGATATACATGACGAAGAACGTTCCGATCAATGAGATCGGAATGGCAAGAATGGGAATGAGGGTCGAGCGCCAATCGCGTAGAAACACAAAGACCACAAGAACTACCAGAGAAAAGGCGATCAGGATGGTTTCCTGAACTTCATTGATCCCTTTGCGGATGCTGATGGTGGTGTCAATGGCAATATCAACCACAATATCCTCGGGTAGATCCTTTTTGATTAGATCCAATCGTTCTTTGGCAGCATCTACGATCTCAATGTAATTGGATCCCGGTTGAGGGGTAATGGCGACGCCGATCATAGGGATCTTGTTGTTCCCACGAAGCAAAGTGCGCATGTTCTCCGGTGCCAGCCTGGCAATACCCACATCCTTGAGTCGTATCAGCTGATCGTTATTTTCACGGATAATGAGATCGTTAAAATCCTCCTCGGTGGTCAATCTTCCGTACGTACGAATGGTCAATTCGGTCTTGTATCCTTCGACTCGTCCCGAAGGGATCTCCACATTCTGTGCCAGCAAAGCGGTACGAACATCCAAGGGGGTCAGACCGTAAGCAGCCAGCTTATTGGGATCTAGGGTCAAGCGCATTGCGTACTTTTTCTCACCCCAGATACGGATCTCACTGACTCCGGGAATCGTTTGCAAGCGTTCTTTGAAAATATTGATCCCAATGTCAGTGAGTTCCAACAGATCCCTTCGATCACTCTGTACCGTTATGGCCATGATCGTCTGTGCATCCGCATCCGATTTATTGACGATGGGTGGATCGGCATCGGGAGGTAGGTTTCGGATAGCTCGAGATACCTTATCCCTGACATCATTGGCGGCATCATTCAGGTCGATTCCAAGGTCAAATTCGACGGTAATGGTACTTCTGCCATCGGCCGAAATGGAACTCAACGTCTTCACGCCGGATATCCCATTGATGGATTCTTCCAAGGGTTCGGTGATCTGTGAGTCGAGAACATCTGCATTGGCGCCGACGTAATTAGTGGTCACAGTGATGATAGGAGGATCGACACTTGGATATTCACGCACCCCGAGATAGGTGAACCCGATCACTCCAAACAGAATGATGGCAATGGCGAAAACGGAGGCCAATACCGGCCGTTCTATGCTGAGAGAAGGGAGATTCATGGTTGAAGGGCTTCAGAGGCAGAATAGACCTTGGAGACCTTTACAGGGATTCCGGAACGCATACCCAACAATCCGGTGACGATCACCGAATCTCCTGGATGGATGCCCTCGGTGATCTGGATCCCGGTGGCCGTGCGGATCCCTGTTTCGATAGGAACTTTTTTTGTTCGGCCTGAATCCAATATCCAGAGGCTCTGCCCATTGATCTCTGAGACCAGGGCAGTACTGGGGATGATGATCGCATTGGGGTAGGAGCGAAGGTTGACCATGATCCGACCAAAAGCGCCTGGGAGGATCTGATTGTTCGGGTTCGGCATCTTTGCTCGTACCGTAAAACTTCGACTTTGGATGTTGATCCTCGGGTCGATCGCAAAGACCTGGGCCTTCAAGGTATCAGGTCGACCACTCACCAGCACATCGACCGTATCTCCTACCTGAACTTGTCCCATGAACACCTCCGGAATGTCAAAATCGACCTTCAATGGGTCAGATTGGACCAGGCTGGCGATCTGATCTCCTGGCGAAACGAATCCACCGGGGCTTACGGAACGCAACCCTACGGTTCCGGAAAAGGGAGCGCGGATCATGGTCTTATCCAGGATGGAGCGTGTTTCGGCATATTGCGCCTCCAATTCGGCGACTCGAAGGACCGTATTATCATATTGCTCCTGACTGATCCCCTCGACCTTGAGAAGCTTTGAGGCTCGTTCCTCATTCTTTCTCGCCTGATCCAGTTGCGCACTGATCCGCCGGATCTGAGCCTTGTATTGATCGTTTTCGATCTCCACAAGTAGTTGTCCTTTACGAACCGTTTCACCTTCATTGAATCCGATGGATATGATCCTCCCGGAGATCTCACTTTTCAGATCGATCTCTTCATTTGGGCGAAGATTGCCAGTGGCTGTAAGTGCATCCTGGATCGCTTCGGACTGCACAAGGACCACTTCCACATTCAATTCCTGACTTCCGCGATTCCCGCCAGTATTTTCGTCCTTCCCACAGGCGGATAGAACAAGAAGTGGAAGGGTCAATCGGAACAACCTGTTAATCATGGGTCCGTGTGGGTTTGAATATCACAAAAGGCCAACAAAGGTAAGACTTCAATGTTGTAACAACTAACGATCTTTCTATTGCGGAACGACGGGGAACGGAACTGAACCACGATCAAAAGGGTTCTTTGCGAAGGACCTGTTTCCTGTCATCGATCATATGATTATCTTGTAGCTGGAATTGGTGTTACCGGACCACAAGGTCCACAATTTTTGGGCATGTTTATAGCCATTATTATCCTGATCATAGCCTATTTGGCTGTGTATCTTCGGTTTGCTCCCGTGGCCGGATCGGATCCGACTAAGGAGGAGGTCAATCGGTTCTCGGTCCATGAGAATTTTCGTCTAGGGAAATTTCAAAATGCCGTTCCGACCCGATTGAGTGTGCCTCTCAGCGCTTTGGTACCCTTGTTGAAATTCAACTTATTGAGCCGAGAAAAGGCACCTAGTGAACCGATCGAAGTTCCACCTTTTGATTTGGCAAAGTGGGTTTCCATCCGGCATGATCAATTCGGTCTGATCTGGTTTGGCCATTCATCCCTGATGCTCAAAGTGAATGGAAAGACCATATTGATCGATCCTGTCTTCAGTAAGCGAGCTTCCATGTTTCGATTGATCGGTCCTCATCGTTTTCCCATGACCGACCCCGTCCGTCCTGAAGACCTTCCCGACATTGATATTCTTCTCATCACCCATGATCACTATGATCATCTGGATTATTTCGCCCTTAAGAAAATGCGTTCCAAGGTTGGTGAAGTGGTCACGACACTTGGCGTACGTTCCCATTTTCGACGTTGGGGATGGGATATGGAACGTTTAAGAGAATGTGGATGGGGGGATGAGATCATGATCGATGAAATTCGGATGGTATGCTGCCCTGCCAGGCATTTCTCCGGACGTCGGATCGACAATAGAATGTCCACACTTTGGAGCTCATGGGTGATACATGGGGGGAACACTAATCTTTATCATGGTGCGGATAGCGGGTATCATCCCGGTTTTCAACAGATCGGTGAAAAGTACGGACCATTTGATCTGGCCACCCTCGAATGCGGGGCCTATTCACCTTATTGGCCGGAGATCCACATGCTTCCTGAAGAGACCATTCAGGCAGGAGTGGATCTGAACGCAAAGGTGGTGATGCCCATACATTGGGGGAAATTTGCCTTGGGTCCCCATCCGTGGAATGAACCCCCACAACGGGCCGAGGCCAAGGCCAAAGAATTGGAGATTCCCCTGTTCATCCCAAGGATCCAGGAGGTCAATGAATTTCAGGGGCCATATATCTCCGATTGGTGGCGATGATCACCATCTCTTGGGGTGAATGACCAGATGAATGAAGTTCACCTCGAGTTGATCCAACCTGAATTTCGCATCACTTTCCATTCCTACCGAAATGGGTGTCCATCGAATGCTGGTCCTCAAGTAGAATCCTTGTAAACGATTGGGACGTATATCCCATCCTGCGACAAGCACTGGACGGATGGCGGAGATAGAACCCTGATCGATCCTGTCATCGTTTCGCCATTCCTCTATATTCACCCATTCATGGGACAGCCCACCTCCCCCGAAAGGGGCAAATCCATGAAAATCGGCAAAGAAGTGATAGGCGACCCACCCCAAACTTTGTCGTTTCATCTCATGACGGCCATCATATCCTTCCTGTTTGCTTTTCACCCCCCGGTAGATCATCTCCAATTGTAGGTCAGGTCGATCGAAGTAGTATCCCAAACTGAATTCTGGGAACACCGAAGAGATCCGGTGTCTGTCCAGAAGGGGAGATTGAAGGTATTCCTGCTCGAAGGTTTGCATAAAAAAAGCTGACGACACCCCAATTCCGACAGTCCAACCATTCAGACGACCTAGTTTTGAAAGAGTGTCTTCCAGGAAGGCGGTCCTTCCGGATTGCCAGTCTTTTTCGGCTGACAGGGTCCCGTCCAATAGGAAGGTATATCTCAGACCTGCATAAAATTTCGGTAAGGCCATACTTTCTCTCATTCCTTCAACTGTTGGATACAACCGATGATCTTGAGGGAAGAACTGTAAGGTGACTGATAAAAGGTGATCTCCCATTAGGTAGCCAACCCCCGTATGTAAAGACAGATCCAATGTATGCATGGAGGGGCCATTGTCCACTTTGATGGTTCTCGGAAAGAACGAAGCGCCAAAAAAGGGTCTGGCCTTCCTATCCTGGATGGCCCATGGATAGATCCTGGCTCCGGTTTCTATCTCAGGTAGGACGATAGGTTTCTGTGGTTGAAAGAGGGGAATGGATAGGTAAAGGTCGGCATGCCCCCAGAAATGAGTTCCACCAATGATCAATCGCGGTTGCAAGAAGGTTGACGATGAAAATGGGTCCCCCAACATCTCGACTCCAAGATTCAATTGGGCAAATCGATGACGAGTATGTCCTCCTTCAATGTACGGTTGCCCGTAAGAGGGTATCATCAAAAGGAAGGTCAGAGAGAAAATCGTATATTTCATTTAGACGAAATTTCCACGAATGTCCATCCCTTATCCACCCATGTCAATCCACTTGTGGCCAACGGCAGAGTGGAGGGATGAGTGGAAGAAACCATACCGATCGATAAACTGATACCCTATGCGTCCTTTCTCTTATTTGATCTTGAATTCACTGACCACCGTTTTGGTCCTGGTCCTGAATTTCCTTGCAGGAACCGGAACCTTCTTTCCTCGGAATGTGGGAGAGGTCAGTGCAGATTTTCCAACCCTGATCACACCAGCTGGTTATGCATTCGCCATTTGGGGGATCATTTACCTGGGATGGGTCATGTTCGTGGCTTATCAGTGGTATACCTGGAGTATCAAACGGGAAGACGTTTCTCTTCGCCCTTCAGCAGAATGGGTTACCATGGTCAACATTGCCAATATGGTCTGGTTGTATCTGTGGACCATGGAAATGATCGGCTGGGCCCTTTTGGTGATGTTTTTCCTTTTGTATGGATTGATCCGATTGACCATCCGTCTTCGTCTTGAAGTATGGAATGCCCCTTTACCCATCATTGCCTTTGTTTGGTGGCCCGTAGCGATCTACCTTGGGTGGATCATCACTGCGACCGTGGCCAATACCACTATTTTTCTGGTTTCTTTGGGGTGGGATGGAGCACCCCTTTCGGGTGAGATATGGGCGATGGTCGTTCTTTTGGTGGCCACATTGATCTACCTCTTCCTCATTTGGAAAAGAAATCTTCGCGAATCCGCCCTAGTGGGCGTCTGGGCCCTTGTTGCCATTGCGTGGGCAGATCATTCTCCGTGGGTGAACCGTACGGCCATCATCCTGGCGGTCATTCTCTTTTTGAGTGCCGGCATCCATGCATTGAAGAATAACCCTATGTTTCGGTCGATCCGCTCCTGATATCCTCTGTGGTTTCCTGTCTCGAATCTTACCTTTGGCGGCCATAGATAGGAACCATGAATCTAGAACAACACCTCGCCTCCGAATTATCCCTGAATATATCGCAGGTCAATGCGGTTCTTCGCCTTTCGGCGGATGGAGCGACCATCCCATTTATCGCAAGATACCGAAAGGACTCCACAGGAAACCTGGATGAAGTGGCCATTGAAAAGATCCTTCGCCTTTCGGCGGATCTTCAAGAGTTGGAAAAGAGACGAAGCTTTATTCTCAAGACCATTGAGGATTTGGGTGAATTGACGGATGATCTTCGTAAAGGGATCGAGTCGGCCATGGATCTACCGACCCTTGAGGACATCTACCTTCCCTTTAAACCCAAAAGGAAGACTCGGGCAGAAAAGGCCAGAGAAAAGGGGCTTGAGGGTCTGGCAAAGATCTTAATGGCACAGAATGAAAGGGATCCAAATGCAAGAGCGCAGAATTTCTTGTCCGATGAGGTTCCAACAGCCGAGGACGCCCTTCAAGGTGCACGGGATATCATTGCAGAGTGGATCAATGAAAACCCCTCCATTCGGCAACAGCTGCGTCAGATGTTCGGCCGATTTGCCATGATCCACTCCAAGGTGATCAAAAGCAAAGCAGATGAAGGAGTCAAGTATCAGGATTACTTCGATTTCTTAGAAACTCTTAAGCGTTGCCAGTCTCACCGATTCCTGGCGATGATGAGGGGTGAGGCAGAGGGATTCCTTCGGGTCCATATTTCTCCAGACGAGGAACAGGTTCTCGAAGGGATGGAAGGAAGACTGGTCAAAGGTAATGGAGGAAGTAGTGATCAGGTGATACTCGCTATAAAGGATGCCTGGAAACGCTTGCTTCAACCCTCCCTGGAAACCGAGTTCCGACAGGAAACCAAAAAACGGGCAGATGAGGCCGCTATTCACATTTTTACGGAGAACCTTCGACAGCTACTTTTAGCTCCCCCTTTGGGCGAAAAGCGGACCTTGGGGATCGATCCCGGATTTCAATCGGGATGCAAGCTTGTTTGCCTGGATGAACACGGATCGCTACTTCACAATGAGAATATTTATCCCCATCCGCCCAAGAGACAATGGGAGGCGGCTCAACGAAAGATCGCCACGCTTTGCGAACAATATCGGATCGAAGCTATCGCCATCGGAAACGGCACAGCCAGTCGTGAAACGGAGGACCTGGTCAGGAAGGTACGGTTCAGAACTCCGGTTCAGGTATTTGTGGTTTCTGAGGCAGGTGCTTCGGTTTATTCGGCATCCTCTGTGGCCAGAGAGGAATTTCCTTCTTATGATGTCACCGTTCGAGGTGCTGTATCCATTGGTCGTCGATTGATGGACCCTCTCTCCGAATTGGTGAAGATCGAACCCAAGGCACTTGGTGTAGGTCAATATCAACATGACGTGGATCAGAATGCACTTCAGGCATCGCTGGATCGCGTGGTGGAAAGCTGTGTGAATCGGGTAGGGGTGAACCTCAATACGGCAAGTCATCACCTCCTGACCCATGTTTCAGGTCTGGGTCCAGTTCTGGCGCGAAACATCGTGGAGTATAGGGGAAAGATCGGCGGCTTTGAGGATCGGTCTCAATTGAAGGAGGTACCCCGCCTTGGGCCCAAAGCCTTTGAACAGGCTGCGGGATTCCTACGGATTTCCGATGGAAAGAACCCATTGGACAATAGCTCGGTGCATCCTGAAAGTTATGCGATCGTTCGATCCATGGCCCGGGATCTTGGGGTAGGTGTGGAGGATCTGATCGGACATCCTGAGATCGTCGACAAGATCGATCCATCAAAGTACTCAGCCACCGTGGGGACGCACACTCTTCAGGATATCCTTGATGAATTGAAAAGACCCAATCGGGACCCGCGAAAAATGGCCAAAGTTTTTCAGTTCTCTGATTCCGTTCGAAAGATGGAAGACCTGAAGCCTGGACTGGTCCTTCCCGGAATTGTTTCCAATATCACCCACTTTGGAGCCTTTGTGGACATTGGGGTCAAGCAGGATGGCCTCGTCCACATTTCGCAACTGAAAAGAGGATTCGTTCAGGATCCTTTGGATGTGGTTCGATTGCATCAACAGGTCGAGGTCAAGGTCTTGGAAGTGGACATCCCGCGAAAGCGGATCAGCCTTTCCATGCTTCTCGATGATCAATGACCCGGTAAGGGAATGTAGGTGTCATCATTTGGAACTTGTGGAAAATGACGGTCGATCCATTCTGCCTTTGCCTTTTCCAGTCGCTCTTTTGAGCTTGAAACGAAATTCCAGTGAATGAACCGCTCCTCGGAAAAGGGTTTACCGCCAAAGATCAAAAGATGAGTTCCCGGCTTCATCTCAAGAGCACATCGATCCTTGTCCTTGGCGACCAACAAGTTGCCCGGGTCCCAACTCATTTTCACAGGCCTGAATGGATCCTTCAACCACACAGATCCCGACCTCTCCTTCAATATTACCCTCAAGATCAAGCGAATAGGAGCTTTCACTTCGGATGTCAAGCATGAAAAGTTCGGAGTGAACCGGAACGGGAGAGGTCCTTCCAAACGCCTTTCCAGCCACTAATTGAAAGCGTGTTCCGGAGTCCTTCCAGGTGGGAAGGTCCTCCTCAGGGATATGATGAAATTCAGGATCCATTTCCTCCAGTTCCTTTGGTAGGGCTACCCAGATCTGGTACCCATGCACGCGCATCTTGGATCCATTTCTTAGATCGGCAGGGGTTCTTTCCGTATGAGTGACTCCTTTCCCGGCGGTCATCCAGTTGACCGATCCCGGTCGAATGCGTTGAAGAGATCCCAGACTATCGACATGCATCACCTCTCCTTCAAATAGATAGGTCAAAGTGCTCAATCCGATATGCGGATGTTGATCAATGTCGAAATAATTTTCAGGTCCAACCTCGGTAGGACCCATATGATCGATGAAAATAAAGGGTCCCACCATTCGCTTACTTCGAAAGGGGAGGAGTCTCCCGACAAGGAAGTCGCCAATGTCTCTACTACGTTCGGCAATGATCAGATCCTCGTTTGACATTCTACGTTCTATTAATTGTATTTGGCATTTTGATTGGCCTCTCGGATCTCCGATTGAAGGGCCTTGTAATCGATATCCCCATGGATCTTCAAGTGATCGATCAAAACAAGGGCTCGCCGCAATCGGATCCGTGAACTTTTCACCTGGCTTACCCAATATATCAGGCTGCGTTGTTTTCCCTTGGTAAAGGAATGGAAGATCTCCGATCCTTCCGGATCCTGATAAAGCAATTCTTCGAGTTCCTCAGGAATAGGCATTCCATATTCAGAAGTATCCGGTTCGAGGTGCACAACGACCGGATCTCCCAATTCGATCCGACTCTTTTTCCTGATCTGTTGATGAAGATTAATGAACCATTGTCCTTTTCCGTCGGGCATCAATGCGCAATGGATGGAATGGTCACCATTGAGGGTGCAAACCACTCTGCGACCGGTTTCTGATTGGATGATCGAGTTGGCTATTTCCTCGGGGATGTGAATATGATAGCTCCAGAGGGGGTTCTCATGAAAACGTTCTACAACCCCCGTGAATTCATGGTTCATGGTCTTGAATATCGCTGCTTCAAATTATTCAAAATATCCTGAAGCCCATTGCTTTTGATCACCAGTACGGTCTGGAGCATCATTCCGAGTTTTCCGGGAGGAAAGCCCTTCCGCTGGAACCATTCGAGATAACTCACAGGGAGGTCGCAAAGGAGTTTCCCCTCGTATTTCCCAAAGGGCATTGGAGTACGGACAATATCCTTGAGGACTTCAGGATCGGGTGTGAGGTCTTTCATTGTAAGAATAAATGAAGGGCAAAGAAAAAAGAAAGGCCTCGCATTTGCGAGGCCTAACCTATGGTTCGGTGATCTTCGGACCTTATTGCTGTGGTTCTGCGGTAGGCAGAAGCTCTTCTTCGATGACCTTTGAAAGAATGTTCTTTGGCAGGGCACCGGCTTGCATCATTGGAATGGCTCCCATAGGGATGAATAGCATGGAGGGGATACTTTGGATCCCAAAAACAGAACTCAGTTCAAGCTCCTTTTCAGTATCCACTTTATAGATATCCACTTTACCGTCATACTCTTTGCTAAGTTCCTCCAGGATCGGAGCGACCATTTTACAGGGACCGCACCAATCGGCATAGAAATCGATAATTGCAGGTTTGTCCCCTTCAAATTTCCATTCCTGGCTCTTTGTATAATCAAAGACCTTATTCTTGAAGTCTTCAGTTGTCAATTGAATCGTAGGCATGGTTTCAAATTTTATGGGGCAAAGGTAGGGGTTTGAGAATGGGGGCTTCGTGATTTGGGTTACGAAACCGCTATCCGCTCAGTCAGAGGTCCGGTTTCCAAGTGTCACAAAGAGATTTAGAGCAATAGGTTTTATCTATTTCGCTTTCAATATCATCTACCACACATTTCAGAATTTTGGATGACTGATGAGCGAAATCAGTAAATTCAAATAGAAGTTCAAGACCTGTAAACTGTTAAACTTTTCATCATGAGAAAACACTTGCTCTTTTTGGTCATATCCGGGCTTTTGGTCGGATGTGGGGGGAAGGAAGGAGATGGAAATCCGGAGGGAACCGCTTCTGCGGATGGAGGTTGCCCAATGGGATTCACCTCGGGTCAATCCACAGGGGCCACGCTTACCGGCGAAGGGCCAACGAATAAAGATTGGTGGCCCAATCAATTGGATCTTAGCGTTCTACGTCAAAATTCGGAGAAATCAGATCCAATGGGGGAGAACTTCAATTATTCTGAAGCCTTCAATAGCCTGGATTACTTTGCCCTTAAGGAAGACATTCGGGCGGTGATGAAGGATTCTCAGGATTGGTGGCCCGCAGACTTCGGACATTATGGTCCCTTCTTTATCCGGATGGCCTGGCATAGCGCCGGTACCTACCGTACAGGAGATGGTCGTGGCGGTTCTCGTGAGGGTCAGCAGCGATTCGCACCTCTGAATAGCTGGCCTGACAATGCCAATCTTGACAAGGCTCGCCGTTTGCTCTGGCCGGTAAAGAAGAAATATGGAAAGAACATCTCCTGGGCAGATCTCATGATCCTTGCGGGGAATGTGGCTCTGGAGGATATGGGCTTTAAGACCATCGGTTTTGCCGGCGGTCGTGAAGATATCTGGGAGCCTGCAAGCAATGTATACTGGGGTGCTGAAAGTGAATGGCTGAGTGATAAGAAACGATATTCCGGAGATCGAGAGCTCGAATCGCCCCTTGCCGCTGTTCAGATGGGGTTGATCTATGTGAACCCTGAAGGTCCAGGTGGAAATCCGGACCCTGTGGCAGCTGCCCATGATATCCGTGAGACCTTTGGTCGAATGGGAATGAATGATGAGGAGACCGTAGCGTTGATCGCAGGCGGACATACCTTTGGAAAGACTCACGGGATCGGAAGTGTGGATAGTGTGGGTCCCAATCCAGAGGCCGCTCCTATAGAGGAACAAGGTTTTGGCTGGGCCAACTCCAATGGTACCGGAAAAGGCCCAGATGCCTTTACCTCCGGACTTGAGGTCACCTGGACGCCTACGCCCGCTCAATGGAGTCATATGTTCTTCAGAAGCCTTTTTGACAATGAATGGGAATTGACCGAAAGTCCAGCTGGGGCTAAGCAATGGGTCGCCAAGGATCCAAAATTCATGGTTCCGGATGCCTTTGACTCCGAAAAGTCTCATGCTCCAACCATGTTGACCACCGACCTTTCTCTTCGATTCGATCCTACATACGAGAAGATCTCTCGTCGTTTCATGGAGAATCCGAAGGAATTTGAGGAAACCTTTGCCAAGGCCTGGTTCAAATTGACCCACCGTGACATGGGTCCAAGTACTACTTACCTAGGCCCTGAGATCCCCAAGGAAGAGTTCATTTGGCAAGACCCTATTCCGGCTCTGGATCATTCGGTCATCAATGATAAACAGATCGATCAGCTCAAGAAGGAGATCCTCAATTCTGGGTTGACCGTACAGGAGATGGTATCCACAGCATGGGCCTCTGCTTCCACTTACCGGCAATCCGATCGTAGAGGGGGTGCAAATGGAGGTAGAATTCGTTTGGAGCCCCAGGTGAACTGGGAATCCAATAATCCGGATCAGCTCAAAAAGGTTCTTGGGGTTTACGAGAATATTCAGAAGAACTTCAACAATGGAAATAAAAAGGTGTCCATGGCAGACCTGATCGTTCTGGGCGGTGTGGTCGGAGTCGAGAAAGCCGCTGCTGATGCAGGATACGCTGTAAAAGTCCCCTTTACTCCCGGACGAATGGATGCCTCTCAGGAACAGACTGATGAGGCTTCGTTCAACCTTCTCGAGCCCATGGCCGATGGATTCCGGAATTACCAGCAGAAAGAATACACCTTAAAGACCGAGCAATTACTGGTGGACAAGGCTCAGCTCCTTGGGCTGACCCCGCCTGAAATGACGGTTTTAGTAGGAGGAATGCGCGCACTGGGAGCCAACTATGACGGTTCTAAAGTGGGTGTGCTGACCACCACTCCCGGACAGTTGAACAATGCTTTCTTTGTGAATCTCCTTTCGATGGACACTCAATGGGAGGTGGCGGATGATGCGCATCTTCTCTTCAACGGAAAGGATCGTTCCACCGGAGAGGTAAAGTGGACGGCCACTCGTGCAGACCTGATCTTCGGATCGAATTCAGAACTACGTGCTTTGGCCGAGGTCTACGCTTCGGATGATGCCAGGGAGAAATTCGTCAAGGATTTCGTCGCGGCATGGACCAAGGTCATGAATGCCGACCGTTTCGACCTGTAAGGATCGAACTTTAAAAGAAAATAAAGCCCGGCCAATGGTCGGGCTTTTTTTGGTCTATGGGAGTCGAACTCACTTTCCGATACACCTCATAGTGGGTTTTTATGAGGCCTCAACACGCTTGTAGTCTACAATTTTGCGTCTAAAAGTGCGCAACAAACCGGCAGCAGGTGCCAGTTTTAGCGTTTTGCAGCGCAACAAATAGGCAACACCAAAGAACAGTAAAACGAAGATAATTCTTTTTTGTCAACGCTTCGTTTTGGTGGTCGATTTTGGATCGGGGAGGAGGGCTTAGGTTCTGTGTGGGGATAGCTGAAGTAAGGGTTGTAAATCTCATTTTTTAAACCCTACTTATTATAGTTGGGGGCTAAGTAGCTAACAGGCATATTGCATATCGCGATATACAATATTTAGAGTTTTTCCTTTGAAAGCCATCCTGCATTGAAGGGGAGTGGAAAGCCGGTTGATTGTTAATGTATATTTAAAGAATCAAAAAAGGGTAGATTTGTATCATTAATAAAACATTATGGCAAACAAGACCCCGACTTTATTACCAAGGATTCAGCGCATATTAGAAGAACTTGGTGAGAACATACGATTGGCGCGTCTCAGAAGAAAACTGAGCACCATCCAAGTAGCGGAGCGTGCCGGGATGGGACGGACTACTTTAGTAAAGATCGAGCAGGGCCACCCTGGTGTAGGGGTTGGTCAGTACTTGAATGTATTAAAAGTGCTCGGCCTGGAGAAGGATTTTTTACTTGTAGCCAAGGATGATGAGCTGGGCAGAAAATTACAAGACGCAAACTTGGAAACGGGTAAGCGTGCACCTAAAAGAACTAAGCCATCATGAGTAAAAAAGCTCTCGAAGAGATATTTACGTTTTTGCCGATTGGAAAGAAGTAAACGGCCCAAGGCTCATGGGAGTGCTTCACTCTGAGCTGTTACGCGGTAAGGAGGTTTTTTCATTTGAATATAAACAGGAATGGTTGCAGGAAAACTTTTCCCAGGTCTTGGATCCTGATTTGGCCTTATACTCAGGATTACACTTTCTGAATGATGATAAAGCAAACTTTGGTGCTTTCCTGGATTCTTCACCTGATCGATGGGGTAGAGTTTTGATGCGCAGACGGGAAGCGGCCCTGGCTAGAAAGGAGCAAAGGAGAGAAGTCAATCTTTTTGAAACGGACTACTTATTAGGGGTTTATGAAGGGCATCGAATGGGAGGACTTCGTTTTAAGTTATCTCCTGACGGACCATTTTTAGATAATAATAAAGAAATGGCATCTCCACCTTGGGTATCTATTCGGGAATTGGAACAAATCAGTTTAAGGTTGAAAGATGAGAATGTGATGGATGACCCCGATTATCTTAAATGGTTGGGTATGTTAGTGGCTCCAGGTAGTTCATTGGGTGGTGCACGACCAAAAGCTAGTATAGTGGATGAACAAGGACATTTATGGATTGCAAAGTTCCCAAGTGGCAATGATCAATTTAATGTTGGAGCCTGGGAAATGGTAACCTATGAGTTGGCGAAAGCTGCCGGAGTAAATATGGCAGAATGTAAGGCACAACAGTTTTCGAGCAAGTACCACACCTTTTTAACCAAACGTTTCGATCGTGCATCGGACGGACAAAGAGTTCATTTTGCCTCGGCTATGACCATGCTTGGTTTTGTTGATGGACAAGAAGGAGCAAGTTATCTTGACATCGTTGATTTTTGACTACCTCCGGAGGAAATGTAGAAGCTGATTTGGAAGAGCTTTGGCGAAGAGTTGTTTTTAGTATTTGTGTGTCAAACACAGATGATCATTTACGCAATCATGGTTTCATTTTAAAACCTGGAGGTTGGGTACTGTCTCCAGCTTATGATATCAACCCTGTGGAGACAGGAGCAGGACTTAGTTTGAATATTTCAGATAACGATAACGCCTTGGATTTTGATTTGGCAATAGAGGTAGCCAAATTCTTTAGATTGGATGAGGAGCGTGCTCACAAAATTATGGAATAAGTAACCAATGCGGTTAAACACTGGAGGGGTGTTGCAAAAAAATGAGGTATTACCGATGATTGGCGTTATTTACTAAAATAAAGGTAGCCCCACAGTACAAGACCAAGGGCTATGGCGGGAGTAATGAAAAGGTTTATGTTAAAATTCAAGCTTCTTTGGATTTTTTCATTTTAGCCTTCAACAACTGCGCATTAATGGCTACAATAATGGTACTCAAACTCATAAAGACTGCACCCACTGCCGGCCCTAAGACGAAACCCGTAGAATACAGCACACCCGCAGCCAGCGGAATGGCAAAGGCATTGTAACCGGTAGCCCACACCAGGTTTTGTATCATTTTGTTATAGGTAGCTTTTCCAAACAAAATAAGGTGAGCAATGTCCTGTGGGTTGCTGTTCACCAGGATAATGTCTGCGGTTTCGGCAGCCACATCGGTGCCTGAACCTACGGCAATCCCAACGTTGGCCTGTGCCAGGGCAGGCGCATCGTTTACGCCATCGCCTGTCATTGCCACAAACTCACCCTTGCTTTGCAGTTCCTTTACGATGTCCACTTTTTGATGGGGCAGCACCTCAGAATAGTACCCGTCCAGTCCCAGTTCTTCCGATACAGCCTTGGCCACGGTTTCATTGTCACCTGTGGCCATCATTACTTTAATATTATTGTCTTTGAATGTTTTAATGGCCTCTGCACTTTCGGGCCGGATGGCATCGGCCAAGGCGATATAGCCGGACAAGTTTTCATCAATGAGAATGAACACTACCGTTTCGGCAGCACTGCTGTAAGCCCCTTCAGGTATTTCGATATTCTTATCTTTTAAGTAGCCAGGACTGACCACTTTCACGTCCTTGCCTTCCACCTTGGCTTCCACTCCCTTGCCGGTAATGGCATTGAAATTTTCTGGTGAGGGGATTTTTACTTTGACCTCCCTGGCTTTTTTGATGACACCCACCGCAATGGGATGCTCCGAACTTTGCTCCAATGCGCTGGAAAGGCGCAGAATTTCATCTTTGGAATATTCACTGTCCACAGATTCAATGCGGGTTACCCCAAAATCACCTTTAGTAAGGGTTCCGGTTTTATCGAAAACCAGAGCCGAGATTTTCCTTGATTCTTCAAAGGCGGTGCGGTTGCGAATAAGCAATCCATTCTGGGCCGATATAGCCGTAGAGATGGCGACTACCAGGGGGATGGCCAGTCCAAGGGCATGTGGACAGGCAATAACCATGACGGTTACCATTCTCTCCAACGCATAAACAAACGGGAATCCAAGGACTATCCAGGTGGCCAGAGTGCCAAAACCAACTGCCAGCGCAATGTAGGTGAGCCATTTGGCCGCCCGGTCAGAAAGGTTCTGCATTTTAGACTTGGTCTTCTGTGCTTCCTCCACCATTTTGATTACCTTATTCAGGTAACTGTCTTTCCCGGTGTGCTCCACTTTGGCCTTTAGCGAGCCATTGCCGTTAATGGATCCCCCAATTACTTTTTGCTCCTTTCCTTTCTTTACCGGTTTAGATTCCCCGGTGAGCATAGACTCATTCAGGTAGCTTTCACCCTCTACAATAACAGCATCCGCAGGTACTTTTTCGCCCGGTTTTATGAGGATAATATCACCCTTCTCCAGCTCTTCCAGCTTTACATCTTCCACATTGTCACCCTTTACTCTATGAGCCTCAGCCGGCATCATGCTCACCAGCAGTTGCAAAGCTTTGGAAGCACCAAGCACCGACTTCATTTCTAGCCAATGCCCCAAAAGCATTATCACTATCAGAGTGGCTAATTCCCAAAAGAAATCTTCGCCATCCAAGCCAAAAACTGTAGCCGAACTGTAGAAATACGCCACACTGATGGCCATAGCGATCAAGGTCATCATACCAGGGCCTTTGGCTTTCAGCTCAGTGTAAAAGCCTTTTAAAAATGGCCAACCACCCCAAAAATATACAATACTGGAAAGCCCAAATATGATATAGGCATTACCCGGCAACAACCATTGATAGCCTAAAAAACCTTGTATCATAGGTGAAAAAACCAGAATGGGAATGGACAAGGCCAGAGAAACCCAAAAGCGCTTTTTAAAATCTTCAATCATCATCTTGTGATGGTCGTGGCCCATTTCACCGTGTCCCGGATTATGTCCCGAATGGCCCGCACCCCCGTGCCCCCTTCCAGAATGATCTTCTTTTTTGTGGTCCATTTTTGAATGGGCCATTTTATCGTGATTATGATGTTCGTGATTTTCCATGATAATTATTTTGATTGTGGATATGTAAGATTTAGTTGTTCAAGTGTTTCAAGCAATTTATTGGCTACAAACCAGTTTCGGTACCAGCGCTTGTCGGCAGGAACAATATGCCAGGGCAAGTGGCTACAGGCATTGATTAAAGTGTGATAGGCTCTTCTGTATTCATCCCATTTTTGGGGAACAAGCTCATCCTCCTTTGTGTATTTCCAGCGCTTATGTGGCTTGGCTTTCCGTTCTGCAATGCGCTCTACTTGCTCTTCAGCGGATAGATGCAGGTAAAATTTCAAGATTAAAGTATTATTCGCCTTTAGATGATGTTCCAGTTCATTGATGAGATTGGCACGGTGCTTCAACACATCTTCAGAAAGGCTATTCTCTACAGTAGGGACCAGGATGTCTTCATAATAAGAGCGGTTGAACACCTTGATCATCCCTTTCTCAGGAAAATGAGGATAGATGCGCCACAAAAAGTCATGCCTTTTTTCATCTTCTGTAGGTTTTTTGAACGATTTGACCTGAACACCTTGTGGATTCATACTACTAAATGCATGACGTATTGTGCCGTCTTTTCCTGAAGTATCAACTCCCTGTAGAATAATGAGCATACTGTAGCGCCCATCTGCATAAAACTTATTCTGTAGTGCAAAAAGGATTTTCCTGGTCACCTTCAGTTTTTCTTTTACTTCTGATTTAACACTGTCCTTAGGTGGTAGGGTAGATATTTGGTTGAGGTCAATCATCAGTGCTGGACTTTGAGTTTATGAATCATCGCCTCACTGAGACTTTCGCTATAAGCACCATAGGCATCTACCAACACTCCTTTGATTCCACCTTTTCCGCTGATAGCGTACACAATGCTGTTGTCGTCAGGATTGCTCATTCCCTCAAATCGGTAGAAGGCATCTACCTGAAAATCCTCAGGGTACAGCTCAAGTTTGGAGGTTGTACATTCCAGGCAATGGGGCTTTAAGTTGAGGTCTTCTGTATAGCCTTCCTGGCGCAGGCCGGAAATGGCCTCACTCAATGTATCGTAATTTCTATTTTCTTTATGCATGGTCGTGTTTTTCATTAGGATCGGATAATTCTTTTCTTCTTTTCAAAAACCATTTTTCTCCGGCAAAAATCAAAGCCATTAATAGCAGTGACAGCCAGACAATCAGTATATCAGAGGAGGCTTTAATCCAAAGAAATGCTGCCAGTACTACTGCATCAATTACCAGGGCTAAGGTTACAATTGCAGGGTTGGCCCTGACATCTTTTCTCAAATGTTTCAACACACCCCAGTGCACCACCATATCCATCACTATATAAAAGACAGCGCCCAGCGAGGCAATCCGGCTAAGGTCAAAGAATATAGTGAGGACAATGGCTATCGAAACGGTATAAACGAGCATGTGCTTTTGAATCCTCCCTGGCATACCGAAATGCTTGTGCGGAATGAGCTTCATTTTGGTCAACATGGCAGTCATACGTGAGATAGCAAATACATTGGCAACAACACTGGATACCGTTGCCAGAATAGCGATACCAACAGTAAACCACAGCCCATATTTACCAAAAGCGGGGCGTGCTGCTTCAGCAAGAGAGTAATCCTTCGCCTCAATGATTTTGGGAACAGATAAGTTGGCAGCTACTGCAATGGCAACAAACACATAAACTATAGCGCAAATCAACAAGGAGATGATAATGGCTCGTCCTACATTTTTATGCGGGTTCTTCACTTCCTCACCGCTGTTGGTAATAGTAGTAAAGCCGGCATACGCCAGAATGGCGAGAGCCAATGCACCAAGATAACTCGACACGGTATATTCTCCAGATAATTCAGTAGGGATGGCTGCCTCAAACGAGAAACCAGCTGCCCATAAACCGCCAATAGCAAAAATGGCAATGCCCCCCACTTTTAAAATAGCCATTACCAGGGCCGATTTTTGGATAAACTTATTTCCGGCAATATTGATCAGGAAGGTTGTTACTAAGAGCAACACGCCCAGTGCAGGCACCCAAAAGTTTCTGCCTCCTGCCTCAAATAACTGCATGGTGTAGGAGCCGAATGTTCGAGCCACCAGGCTTTGGTTGATTATCATGGCGAAAGCCATCAACAAAGCCGAACCGGCCGTGATTGTTGTTTTGCCATACGCTTTCTGTAGTATCATGGCGATCCCACCAGCGGATGGATAGGCATTCGAAACTTTTATGTAAGAATAGGCGCTAAATGCTACAATCACAGCTCCGACAATAAATATGATGGGAAACATAGCACCAGAGAGCTCTGCTACCTGCCCCAGCAAAGCAAAAATGGCAGCACCGATCATTACTCCCGTACCCAATGAAACCGTGCCTGTTAAGCTTAAACTATTCTTTTTGTATTCACTCATAAAGTGTGGTATTACTTTTCAAGTTCAGCTTTTCTTTCCTCAAACTCCTCTTTGTCAATTTCACCTTTGGCATAGCGTTTTTTGAGGGTTTCCAATGCAGAAGTATTACTATCTGTATTATCAGGCTTGTTTTGAAAAACATTCCCTCTTCCCAAGGCTACAATCAGCACAATAATTACTATCACTCCAATGATCCATCCGAACATCATAATTTGAAATGTTTTGATTTATAAATTAATCCCTTTTTTTAAAATCTTGTGGACAAGCCTCCACCAAATCCAAAGCGGTTGTCATAACTTGCCATCAGTGAAAAGTTTCTTGACAAGAAAAACTCCAGACCTGCATTCCATACCAGTTCTTCTTTGTAGAGTCCATTTCCGATGAGTTCCTCCTCATAGCTCAGGTCATTCACCCAGCCAAAATCGGCCTGGTACTCAATTTCACCAAAAGCTACTGTACGTGGGAACAACAGGAATTCACGACCAAGACCAATCTGTGGTCGCAGCATGTTATCGATGCGTACGTCCAGGTCAAACATATAGGGGGTAAAAAAGCGGAAACCCACTACCCCGGTGGTCACCACCTCATCAAAGCTGTACCTGCTCTCGTTTTCTACGTTTATCCCACCAAATACCCGGAAATAATCATACAAATACCGCTCATAGCTCACTTCGCCTTCAGCTATCTGGTTCCAGCCATATTCCACGTTCAGGTTAAACTGGTTGCGCGTATTTGATGAAACCAGGTTAAGCCCGGCCATGTGAGAAGCAGCATCTACTAAGCCCCACGTGTAATATTTATCAGTTTCGTGAACCAATTTTTTTAAAGGGTAGTTCTTCATTCGCAGATCCCGAGGGGTCCCGTAGCTGTAAACTCTGGCCATACCACCCACCAGGTGGTATAGAATATGACAATGAAAAAACCAATCGTGGCTTTCGTTAGCATCAAATTCAATTATCACCTTTTGCATAGGGGGCACATTTACGGTGTGTTTTAAGGGAGACCGCTCTCCATTTTTATTGATCACCCTGAAAAAATGCCCATGAAGGTGCATGGGGTGGTGCATCATCGTGAGATTGTTTAAAGTAATCCGCACCACTTGTCCTTTTTCTATTTTTATCTTATCGGCTTCCGAGAGGGGAACCCCGTTCATACTCCAGATGTAGCGCCACATATTGCCGGTGAGATTTAGCATAACTTCCTTTACCGGCCGGCTGTCATCAAAGGTAGTGGTATCAAGGGCTTTGAGGTAATCGTAGTTGTATTCTGTAAACATGCCCATTTAACCACTATCAGCGCTTTTCATCTCCATGTCATTTTTGGTTTTTGCAGAGTCTGCATTCATGGAATGGTTATGATTATTCATTCCTTCATCCATGTCCATGTTGCTGTCCATATCCTCCATCTGCATACCCCAGTTTTCCTTCAATTCGTAAGGTTTTTCCTTTGATGGGTTGAATTTCATGGCGGGTGCGCCCATGCGCATCTCCATTTTTGCCATTTGCTTCATCATGGCAATTTTGTCCGGGCGCGGCATCACAGGGGCTTTCAGGGTATCACCCTTTCCAATGTAGGTATAGGTAGTGCCGGAACCATCCTGCGCCATAGCCCGTATTTCCAGCGTTTTATCCGGCACGGTGAGGATAAAGTCATAGGTTTCTGCAATGGCGATGAAGGTTTTGTTATGAGGCACTGGTACCACCCTGGGGCCATCGGCAGCTACCAGTAAGGGGTCTTCACCTCCAAAGGTTACCCAGAATTGAGAGGAGGCCGCAGCATTGATGATCCGCAACCTTATTTTTTCACCCGGTTTAAACTGGTCATAATGTTGGACAGGCTCTCCATTGGAAAGAAATGCGTTGTAGTATATGTCCGCAATATCTGCTCCTTCCATCCGCTGGCGCCAAAAGTTTAGCTGTGCACCAAAACCGCCCCGGCCAATTACCCGGCTTAGTGGTACCGAAGTACCTTTCTTTATGCCGTACCACTCATTGCCTCTTTTCAGGTTGCGAAGTACGTTCATGGGTTTCTGATTGGTCCAGTCGCTGAGCACCAGCACCCGATCGTGATCGTATTCCAGGGTTTCTTCTTTAGGCTCAATGATAATAGAACCATATACGCCACTTTGCTCCTGAAGCAAAGTGTGGGAATGATACCAATAGGTGCCAGCCTGTTTCAGAGGAAACTCATATTTAAAGGTGGTACTAGGCAGGATAGGAGGCGTAGTTAAATATGGTACTCCATCATAAAAATTGGGTAGCAACAGTCCGTGCCAGTGCACTGAAGTCTCAACATCCATTTTATTTTCCACATAAATTACCGCATAATCACCTTCGGTAAATCGTAAGGTTGGACCCGGTATGCTACCGTTTATAGTCATACCTTCTATATCTTTCCCCGCTTTATTAACCGTTGCCTGCTCTATGGTCAAGTGATATTCGGTGGTATCAGTCTGGGCCGATAAAGAATTGGCGAGGGTCAATAACACGGCTATCACAAGTAAATGTTGTTTTCTCATCATTTTATCGATTGAATGCAATTGATTTGAAAGATTTATTAATGACTGTGTCCTTCTTCTGTTTCCAGGTAATTTCCTTTGGGCCCCACGCCTTCTATATGCACCAGTTGTGAACCATAATGGCCTGCCTGGCTGACAGCATAAGCCGCTCCAATCAATACAAGACTGACCACTATCACAGCCCACCTTTTTTGTTTGAGGACAAACTGACTGATTAGCTGTAAAACAAAGGCAGAAATACTCAGCCAAATGGTCCAGTCGGCAAAGAGATCATGCTGGTCGAGCACAGCCTGCATATGCCCGGTAAGATCATGTGCATGTGGATGAAACCAGCGGCCCGCTGCATAAGCCCCCAAAGCGCCCAGGCCTGCAAAAAAGGTTACTACCCAGTCCAGCTCTTTTTTAAGAAAGAAGATGTTGCCTATAGCCAATAGGGCAGCCATTAGTAACAATACAATAGGGAAATGCACTAAAAGTGGGTGCAGATTGGGAAAATCATCAAAGTCCGCTTTTATCGGTTTATCACCAGTGGCGGTATGCGCGTGGTTTTCTTCGTTTTGGACGTTGTGACTATCCTGTACCTGTTCCACCTGCTGCTCTTTGTCGTCCATTTTGTCATGATCTTCACCGCCATGAGCAAAAACGGCTATTGCCGAAAAGAAAAAGATCAGCAGGAATAGTGGCCTTACCCAGGTAATCACGTAGTTCATTTTGTGTTGCGTATTCATATTTTTTGTGTTTCAATAGTTCATTAAAAAATAACTACCGTCTTCAGCCATAAACATCTGGTTCAGCAGTTGTTTATTGGGGTCGAGTTTTTCGGTTACTTTGTATCGAATGGTTTTTACTTTCATCCCCCAGAGGTAGGCTTTAATAGTGATATTGGATTTTAGCGTAAAACCGTTTTTATTTTGGCTCAGCTTACGCTCAGTTATCGACATGATATTTTTGGAGCCGAAAAAGCCTAACAGGCCAGACTCTATAGACATTTCAAGGCTGAGGTCTTCCAGTATTTTATCATCCGGCTCAAAATCATAAAGCCGTTTGAACCCCGGGGACGAAGCATCTATCACATATTCCGCATCGGCTTTACGGGCAAAAGGAAAAACACTGAGTAACACATCCGATTTACCCGGTTCGCAGACATACAGTGTGGTGTAGCTTTTGGAAAGATTGCCATCTCCATCATACAGATTCATCTGCAGCTCTACTCGCAGCCGATTATCATTGTCCTGCATTGGCCCTACCTTAAAGACCTGCCTGGAGATAAGCTCCTTTTCTTTATTATAAGCACTCCTGGTTATCTCTTTGCCTGCAATCTGTTCAATGAGCATGTCCTGCCCGTGCGCCATGCAGGTCACTAATAGTGTTGATATATAAAACAAAGTTTTAATCATGCTACATAGTTGCTAATATTCTTGCCGCCAACTGGCTGCTCAAATCTATCCGGTTGCTTTCGTGCGGAATGGTGTTGCAGGTGACCACTTTGGCCCCAACCTTTTTCAACTCTTCATAAGCGTTACCTGCGAATACCGCGTGTACCCCAATGCAAACGGGCGGCTTCATCCCGGCCTTTTTTAGATGCTCTACGGTTTCAATCATCGTACGGGCAGTGCTGATGATATCGTCCACTAATACAGGAGTGTGGCTTTTATATGCTTCTACCTCGGGCACTGAAACTTCCACATCGCGATCTCCGTGGCGGGTTTTTTCCAGCACCATAAAGGGTGCCCCGGCATCTTCTGCTACTTGCGATACCCATTGTTCGCTTTCGCTGTCAGGACCCACTAGTACGGGGTTTTCAATATTTTCTTTAATCCACCTTGAAATTGAATGAGCTGCATGAACAACTTCCGAAGGGATACTGTACACCTCAGAAAGGGAACTTCTGCGGTGTAAGTGCGGATCGACAGTTACCAGGCTATCAGCAAATCCAGAAATCAGTTGCCCGAAGTACTGAGAAGTAACACCTTCGCCAGGCTTGAAGACCTTGTCCTGTCTCATGTAGGCGAGGTAGGGTGCTACCAAACAAGTACATTTTGCGCCTAAGCTCTTAGCTGTTTTGCTTAAAAAATAGAGGGGAAGGAGTTTTTCATCCGGCTGGTGCAGTGTACTTACCAACACCACGCACTTATCCTTTACTTCTGATAAGATACGTACGTAGGTTTCACCATCGGGAAATTGACGGATGGAGGTCTCGCCCACTTCAGCATTTAATAACCGGCTGAGTTTTTCGGTAAGATCCTCATTGCCGGGAAGTGAAAATAGTATGGTTGCTGTTTCTTTCATTGTTTACTGAATGGTTAAAATGTCTTTTTGGGAATTATTATATTCCAGAGCATAATTCAATTCACCCTTAGATTCTGCATGTATAACATACAGTGTTCCCCCTTTTACTACTGGTGTGCCTACCGGGGTTAAAAAGTCAACTCCCGATAATTTATCATTCGGGGCACCTGCTAACTTGGCTACTTTGGCCAGTTTCCTGTTATCTATCCTCATCACTGTGCCAGACTGTTCAGCTTTTATTTTATATTGATATTTTGCCAGCCTGGGCTTATCAAACCTACCTTGTGCCTCGCAGATGGCTTTAAATTTCTTGAATGCCTGACCAGTGTCAAGGATTTGTCTGGCTTTTTTATTTCCATTACCAGATCTCGCTATTCCGGATAGCTCAAGTAATTCACCTGCTAGCACGAGGGCGCGATTTCTTAAATCTTCAGGTGCTGAAGGGTCGTTGCGCAACACGGCAAGCACATCTCTGGCCTCCAGGGCAGGGCCAATACCCCGGCCCACTGGTTGGGAGCCATCGGTGACTACAATCCTCAATTTTAAACCAATGGCTTCGGCCACCATGGTCATCCTGCGGGAAAGCTCCTCAGCATCTTCAGACGTGCGAACTTTGGCGGTGGTACCCACAGGGATATCAATTACTACGTGCGTGCTTCCGGCTGCTACTTTCTTTGAAAGGACCGAAGCGATCATTTGGCCTTCACTATCAATATCGAGTGCTTTTTCCACACGAATCAAAATATCATCAGCCGGGCTGAGCTGCATGGAACCTCCCCAAGCCAGGCAGCCATTTTCTTGTTTTACTACTTCCGTCATTTGATCCAATGAGAGATTTACATTGGTAAAGACTTCCATAGTGTCAGCGGTTCCTGCCGGAGAGGTAATGGCCCTTGAGGATGTCTTTGGAATAGTGAGACCGGCAGCTGCGGTAATGGCTATTACAATTGGTGTGGTACGATTTCCTGGAAGGCCACCAATGCAGTGCTTGTCGTATACCTGAGTTGCTGGCCAATGTAACCTTTGCCCTGCATCTACCATGGACTGGGTCAAGTGAATGATTTCATCAATGTCCAGACGCTTACCCGCGCAAGCTGTTACAAAAGCTGCAATCTCAACATTGGAATAATTGCCAACCGCCAGGTCATCTACAATTTCGCGTATTTGTTCTTCTTTGAGGCGGTGGCCGTATACCTTAGACCGTACTGCACTCATGGAATTTATGGGCGGTAGGTGCGAAAATGTAAGCAAATCTCCAGGCTTCACCCTTAGGGCAGCTATCGCTTTTTCCGTAAGGCTTGCTTCTTCATGGCTTAGCAGGTTTTCATTGTCCAGTACATTTAGCGAAGCCACTATGCTGCGGGATCCATGGCTTACCAAAATCCGTGTGAGTGCTTCAAAACCTTCGGAAACACATACCGGGCAGTCCCTGCGCATATATACAGTATGCTCGTTGCGGGTATCGATTCCGAGTGGTCTTAGTTTTAATTCTCGGTTAAGCTCATTCATAATTCTAATGGTATAATGTCATAGAGCTTTGGCACCTCGGCATCCCAGCCATAAGTATCTTTTATCTTAACCCGCAGGGCATCTGCGGGATGAGGTTCTCCATGAGTGATGAAAATCTTTTGAGGGGTATTCTGGATCTCATTTAACCAATCCAAAAGCTCATTCTGATCTGCATGGGCGGACAGGCCATGAAGTGCATCAACCTTGGCTTTTACGCGATAATATTTGCCGTAAATTTTCAGTTCTTCCGTGCCTTCCATCAGGTGGCGCCCGTTGGTGCCTTCTGCCTGGTAACCGGCTAGTAAAATTGTAGTAGATTCCTTGTAGCTGTATTGCGCCAAATAGTTGAGAATACGACCTCCATTCACCATACCGCTGCCGGCAATCACTACTTTTGGTTGTGAATCGCGTAAAATGTCCAGCGTATCCTTGTAAGAGGAGGTTACCTTAATATTTTTACACATTGCTTCACAATCTGCAGGGTTGAGTTTATGCCATTTGCTACTGTGATGAAGGATTTTTAGCACATTGGCCCCCATGGGGCTGTCCAGGTAAACCGGTATATCAGGAATCAACTGATCTTTCTTTAACTGCCAGAGGAAGTACATCAGCAGCTGTGAACGCTCCACGGCAAAGCTTGGAATGAGCAGAATTCCATTGTGTTCTATAGTCTCAAGAATATGTGTTTTCAGGCGCTCCATGATGTCCTCATGAAGGTGTGTTCGATTGCCATAAGTGGATTCAATGAAGAGGATATCTGCTTTTTCAGGTTTTTGAGGTGGATATAGTAAAGGGTCCTCATTCCGGCCAATATCACCAGAAAAGACCAGCAGTTTCCCCTCAATTTCCAGTTCTATAAAGGTAGAACCGAGAATGTGACCGTTGTAGCGGTGGCGATAACGAATGTTTTCGCCCAAATTCATCCACTTGTCCAGAGGCTGGTGTCGGAAAAGCGGCAAAGTTTTTTCCACATCTTCCGTGTCATATAGAGGTTCTGCCGGCTTATGCCTGGAATAGCCTTCCTGATTGACTTGTTCTGCCCGTTCCTCCTGAATTTTGGCACTGTCGCGCAAAATCACTTCTGCAATTTCAAGCGTGGGCCCGGTGCCATACACCGGCTCCCGGTAGCCCATTTTCATTAATCTCGGTAAAAATCCTGTGTGATCCATATGGCCGTGGGTAAGGATTACAATATCAATAGTGCTGGCTTCTATTGGAAGGTAGTCCCAATTGAGCTGACGTAGGTTTTTTACTCCCTGAAAGAGTCCACAGTCAATGAGAATTTTCTTCTTGGAAGTTTCTACCAGATACTTTGAACCGGTAACGGTACCGGCTGCACCAAGAAAATGAACGTTTATTGTTTTCATTAACCTTTTATTTTTTAAGAATGATATTCACAAATTCCCCTGGCCTCCTCCATTACTTTGCGCTGGCGGCTATCTGATAAATTCAATACTTCAAGACCTTTCTTTTCTGTACACAGTTGTCGGCACAGAATAATTCCTGAATCCAGCAGTGCCTGTTTTTCTTTTCTTGATATAGTGGTAAGAGCCGTTACCGGGTGAGTATGAGTTTCATCAATCCAGTTCTTAAGGCTTTCATTTTGGGGATAATCCCAACTTATAAGGTGCAGACCAATGCATTTACCATATTGGATGGCATCCGAAGTGAAGCGCGTATTGGTAGCTACCCAGCCCTGGTGAAATTTGTTTTGATGCCCCTTCTTGTTACGCCAGACTTTTTCAACATCCTTAAACCGAGATTGGATATACAGCGGTATTTTTACATCGCAAAACCTGCCCCGATCGCTGTGAAATTTACATTCCACCATAAAGTGTTTATTGTCCTTTTCGGCAACAACATCCACTTCGTGCTGTACACAATTACCCTGGACCAGCTGATCAGTTTTGGCTTGAAATCCCTTTGCATGAAGTAATTCAGCTATAAAGGATTCAAAAGGAAATCCCGTAGGTCCAAATTCAAATAGGGCTTTTTTGAGATTGTAACGGGCGGCTATCGGTCGCGCCTTTTTCTTCAATAAAGAGAAAGCTTTTTTATAAATCTCTTTGGTGGAAATACCATTGTAAAGCATTTTTTCAACTTCCTGGACCACCTGCTCGATTACATCGGCTTTAGCACCTGATCGTTGAAGAGAGCTTATTAGCTTATCTTGCTCAAAAGGAGCGATTTCACCAGAATATTTCTTTACCTGAATCTCTGACCTGTTTTGATGTACTTTCTTATTCACTATAGTTCTTCTTTGATCTCTCCGCAATTCTTCATTTTAGTACCCATATAAGGATTTTTGATTTCCCTGGTTTCTGCAATCCAGTAAGCACCTTTGTTGTCAAAGGCCATGGGGCAGTAGGTGGCGTATAGCTCCATATCGTCCTTCAGGCCAAAACTCTTTACGGTACAGTAAACGATCTCAGAAATGTGAGAGAAGTACGAGCGCTTTTCTTCCAGGCTTGTTACGTGCTGCATCTCACCCAGCTTTTGGGTGTAAAGTGAGGCGTGTTGTTCCCAGGCATCTTTGCCTTCTCCCCTCAGGGTTGAACCATCCACGGCCTCCACCGCTGAGGCCATTTTCGCTGCAGCCTTATCCGCTGTGGCTGCATTGTCTTTTACCAGGGCATTTTTCATTTGGAGGTAGGCCTTTACTACGTCTTTTAACTCCTCATTAACGGCATCAGAAGCCGTGTAGGGGTTAT
>JAJLJK010000289.1:0-1786 GCA_033844885.1 Bacteroidota bacterium
CCCGATGACCGAAACCGTCACTTCCATAAAGATCGGAGGATTTATCCTTCTAGAGCCAAACCTCCTGCTGACGAATCTTGTGGTGACGGCGGTGAGCTGGTATCTGTATTACAAATTGTACCCCTTGAGTTTCCGACAGCCTGTGATCCAACGTTGGAATCAATACCTTTTCTTTCTTGGGCTTTCCACTCTGACAGGCGGGATCTTTGGCCACGCCCTTCTGTATTATCTTCCATTCGAATTCAAGTCCATCGGTTGGGTCTGCAGTGCCGTGGGAGCCTATTTCTTTGAGCTGGGGATCTTTGAGGAAGCCCATCATGTACTTGGATGGAAGAAGGGTTGGCGATGGATCCCAAAGATCAAACTCATGGTCTTTCTTATCGCCCTTGTGATTCCGGGCTGGTTCCACTTCAACCTCGTTGTGATCAATACTGCATTGGGTGTGATCGGGATCATCCTTCCGGTCTGTATCGCCTTGTTCATGCGGACGAAAAACAAGGCCTATTCGCAGATGATCCTGGCCTTTCTGTTTGCCTTTACCCCTGGCCTTGTCTTTTTATTGAAGATCTCCCCCTCACCTTGGTTCAACCACAAGGATATCGGGCATCTATTGATGGCGATCTTTGTCTGGATCCTATATCGGGGGATCCATGAACGAGCTGTAGCAAAGGACCTCCTCCATGAACAATAGGTCTGTCAATATGAAGGTCTTTGAAGGGGCCTTCCCCCTTTTGGAAAGTCCGCGATTGATCCTTCGTGAATTCAACGAAGAGGATGCCCGAACCATATTGGCCATGCGAATTGATGGCAGGATCGGACGCTTTATCGCTCGACCTGAAATGGAGAAGATCGAGGATGCTCTTGGTCTGGTGCGTCGTACCCGGGATGCCTTTCATCAGAAAATGGGGATCGGATGGGCTGGGATCCATCGGAAAAGTGGAAAATTGATCGGCAGTTGTGGATTCAATCAATTGGATATCCTCAACCTCCGAGCCGAGATCGGTGGAGAGATGGAGGTGGAAAGTTGGGGAACCGGGTTAGCTCAGGAGGCCGTTCGGGCCATTCTTGAGTTTGGATTCTCTTCCCTCGGTCTTAATTCGATCGAAGCCAAAGTGGATCCCGGAAATCGAAGTGCGATCGCTCTTTTGCACTATTTTGGATTTGAAAAGGAAGCTCATTTCAAAGATAGGATCCTCTTTGATGGCCAATTCAGGGACATGGCAGTTTATACGGCCTTTAAGGGATCAAAACCATGATGTCCACCCCAAGATTGGATCTTCGCGAATTCAATCAGGAGGACGCTCCAATGATCCTGAAACTTCTGAGATCATCAGGGTGGATCCAATTCATCGGTGAGAAGAACGTTCACACCCTTGAAGATGCCAGAGAATATATTCAACGAAACCTCATTCTGCATGGGCATGGATTGGGAATGTACTGCGTGGTCGAGAGAGAATCCGGGCTTCCCATCGGAATGGTCGGATTCAATCAACGGACGTTTCTGGACCACCCGGATCTGGGTTATGCCCTGCTCCCGGAATTCACAGGGAAAGGATATGCGAGAGAATCTGCCAGCATGATGCTTGATCATGCGCGAAAAAAACTTGGTTTCACGACCATATTTGCCCTGACCCATCCAGAAAACCAAGACTCGATCTCGCTGTTAAAGGATCTTGGATTCCATTTTCATGGGATGATCGATCCTCCCGGTAGTGGTGATTCCTGGTTGTTCCGATCCGGAACCTAGATCGAAATGGAGGGGTTTTTGTATTTTCAAGACACCCCA
>JAJLJK010000290.1:0-3655 GCA_033844885.1 Bacteroidota bacterium
AGAAAATGCGGGGCAAAGGTAATGGTTTGTACAGGGTTAAGACAATTAACCCACCATAAGGTTCGCTTTGGGGTATTTGTAATTGGAACTCTCCTTTTGTTTCGCCAGGGCGAAAGCCAGAGTGAGGGTACCGATACGCCCAATGAACATACTGGCCATTATGATGATCCTTCCTGCTGTGCTTAGGTCTGCCGTGATGCCGGTAGAAAGTCCAACTGTACAAAATGCACTGACCTCTTCAAAGGCCAGTTGTCGGAGTTCAAGCTGGGGATCCGTGATGGTCAGAAGAAAGATACCGCCCAAAATAAAGCTAGCCGAGAATAGAAAGACCGAAAAGGCGCGATTCAAAAGATCCCAGGGGATCCTTTGCCGAAAGACCTCCAGATTCTTTTTTCCCCGAATGGTGGAATAGGCACTTAAAAGAACCAAAGTGAATGTTGAGGTCTTGATACCTCCTGCGGTGGATCCCGTAGATCCTCCAACGAACATCAAAAACATGAAGAAGATCAATACCGGCATACCTAGAGTGCTGAAATCCACCGTATTGAATCCAGCGGTCCGGGTGGTCACACTCTGAAAGAAGGACGTGACCGCCATTTCCCAGACATTCATTCCCTCCAGGACACCATTTCTTTCCACTAGCCAGAAGATCAGGATCCCTGCTGGAATGAGAAAGGCCGTTGCATAAAGGCTGATCTTGGTTCCTATCTGTAGGTGGATCCAGGGTTTTCTGAATCGCTCCCTGAGCCTGGCAATGGAAAAGACATCCCGGATCGTGGTGAATCCCAAACCTCCTAGGATGATCAATAAGGCGATCCAAATATGTAGGAGATAGGCCGAACGCACAGGAGCCTGGTAAAGACCCTCAGTGAACAGGGCGAATCCAGCATTATTGAACGCACTGATGGTATGAAAAAGTGAAAAGAAGAACCGGTCCTCCATCGTGGAAAATACCATCTCTCTTCCCCATGAGATAAAGAGAAGAAGGGTTCCGATCCCCTCTGCTAACAAGGTGAATCGAAAGATCTGCTTAAAGAGTTGGGAGCTGCTGGTCAAAGATTCAGTACTGTAACTCGCCTGGATAAGACTCTGGTGCCGAATTCCAATGCCCTTTTTGGTGAAGAATGCGAAGGCCGAGGCAAATGAGATGATGTTCAAACCACCCAGCTGGATCAGGAACATGATCAATAATTGACCCTTGAACGAAAAATAGGTAGCGGTATCCACAACGATCAATCCGGTCACGCAACTTGCCGAAATGCTTGTAAAAAGTGCATCCAAAAAAGGCATGCTTTCGCCCGTGACCGTCATTTCAGGTAACATCAGAAGCAAGGATCCCATGGAGATCAGGATGACAAAACTGAACGTAAGTAGAGTGGGGGGAGACAGCGAGCTTACAGGTAAGAGAGTACTGGCCTTTCCAACTTCGAGAAAGATGATCAACAGGAAATATCCCTGAATAAATAGGATCAGAAACTCCCTCAAGCGATTCATTCCCAAAAGGCTTCCAATGCTGGACATGAGTTCCACCCCAAAAAGGTTGATGGATATGATGTCGATGACCAGAAATAGCATCAGCAATCCCTCCCATTTGGTTTCCCTCAAATGTTGGATGGGAGTGAAAGAGTAGATGAATTCAATGATGTACTTGACGATGTAGAATCCGATGCTGAACTTCACCAATAGGGTGATCCAAAACCTTTCCTGAGGGTTGATAGGAAAACCATGATAATAGATCAGCGCAAGGATGGTCAGGGTGGCGATGATACCACTTCCCCATTTGAGAAAGGCCAGGGCATTGATCTTGCTCTTGTAGAGCCTTAGGTTGATCCGCTCCCTGATCCGGTTGATTCGCTCCATGAATGAGCTACTCATATTGAATCTCCGTGTATTTCAGCTTCACTTTGAAGACGACCTCGATCGATCGGGACCACCCCCACTTCCTCACAGACCAGTCCACCGGCGAGGTTCGCCAAAAAAGCCAATTTCCTGGGTTCAACTCCTTGTGCGAGGGCCAGAGAGGCAACACTAATGACTGTATCCCCGGCACCTGAAACATCCACGATGGTCCGTTTGTGGGCCGGAAGATGATGTTCGATCTGCCTGTCTCTGATGTAGACTCCATGTTCGCTTAGAGTGACCATGACCTGTTGGCAATCCAGGTGTCCCATCAGTTCATCGGTTGCCGATCTCAATGATGAATCGAAAGTTGGATCAACATCCATTTGCAGGCCTTCTGATATCTCTTTGAGATTCGGTTTGAACAAGGTAACCTTTTTGTAGGATAGGAAGTTCTTTTTCTTTGGATCGACAGCGACGGGAATACCTCTTTCCAAGGATAGATCCGTAATTTTTTGAATGACCTGTGGATGGATGGTCCCCTTGTTGTAATCCTGGAAAATGACAACGTCAAAGGGGTAGCGATCCATCAGATCCTGAAGATGTTCGATGAATCCGGAATAATCGCTTAGGTCCCGAGTGTCCTCTTCGTCCACCCGAAGAACGTGTTTGCCGCGGCTGATGATGCGGGTCTTTACAGTGGTATGACGACCGGATACTGTAAAGAGGCCCTCGGTGGTAAGACCTTCATCCTCCATGAGGTTGCGCATCGTAGTGCCATTATCGTCATCGCCGACCAGGCTGCATAGAAAGGTCTCGGCCCCAAGCCCATGAAGGTTGATAGCAACGTTACCAGCACCCCCAAGTCGCTTTTCCCTCTTGTTGATCAAAACCACAGGAACGGGTGCTTCGGGGGACATCCGTTCTACGGATCCCCACATATAAGCATCGATCATGGCATCTCCGATCAGAAGAACCCGGGTCGAATTCATTCCCTCAAAGATATTGGCGATCTCTTCTCTCGTCACGATTCTAGATTTTGGAGGGCTTTCTTAATCCTGGTAATGGCCTCACGGATCTGATCCTCGGAGGCGGCATATGAAAGACGAATATGATCTCCGATCCCGAAAGCATCTCCCGGAACGGTTGCCACATGGCCTACCTCCAAAAGGTATTCACAAAGGTCGGTGGAAGTTTCCATGACCCTGTCACCATAACGTTTGCCAAGGAAATTCTTCACATTCGGAAATAGGTAGAAGGCACCATCTGGAGTTGGGGTCACCAATCCCTCGATCTCTTTGAGAAGCGAGAGGGCTAGATCCCTTCGTCGATGAAACGCATCGATCATATAACTGAGCTGGCTCACCTCTGCTTTCATGGCCGTAATGGCGGCGATCTGAGTAATGGAATTCGATCCGCTTGTGAATTGTCCCTGCAAGGTGTCACATGCACGGATGAGATCTGCAGGACCAGCCATATATCCAAGCCGATATCCGGTCATGGCAAATCCCTTGCTCAATCCGTTGATGGTGATCGTTCGATCGAACATCCCTTCCTGTGCTGCCATGCTGGCATGCCCCTTTCCATAATTGATCAATTCGTAGATCTCATCACTGATGACCAAAATATCTGGATGGTCTCGTAAAACCTTGGCAAGAGAGGATAACTCCTGATCAGAGTAAACAGCCCCACTGGGGTTACAAGGCGAGGAATATATAAGGAGCTTCGTTCGGTCTGAAAGGTTTTCTTTCAGCTGCTCGGGAGTCATCTTGAAACCTGTTTCCATAGTGGTTTCCACCACAATGGGAATTCCTCC
>JAJLJK010000291.1:0-17792 GCA_033844885.1 Bacteroidota bacterium
TTCCATGAATGGTTGGTTTTCGTTAAAATTTTGTTTTACTTTAATTGACAGATTTTCAGCAAACTAACCTCTAATGAGTAGGATTATTATTATGCACAAATTCTAACCCAACATTCTTTATTTTCTCCTCTCATGGCGCAGAGGCACTAGTTAGCTGACCTAACCAATCAGCTGGTGTCATGAAAAACCTAACCAACCTCCTCACCGCCCTTACCCTATTCCTCCTCTTCGGCGCCAACCGCATCTCTACTGCTCAGACCATTCAAATTGGCCAGGATTCTCTTATTACCAATACCTGTGATCCATCACCTGTCGGCATCTGGTATCGGAGCAGTCATATTCAAGTGGTCTACCGCAAGGACGAGTTGAACGCAGCAGGGGTTTTCGGAGGAAGGATCGCAAAATTGGGTTTTGATATTGTCACAACCCCAAGTGAGCCACTTCCCAATTACACCATAAAACTCAAGCATGACACGGTGAATGACGCCAGTACAGAAGTTCTGGGGCCCTTTCAAACCGTTTACCATGATAGTGCCTATGTTGCCGATACGGCAGGGTTCGATCTTCTTGATCTGGATACAGCGTTTATTTGGAATGGGACAGATAATATCGTCATAGATATCTGTTGGGATCGGGTCAATAACTATAGCTGCTCTGGATCAGTCAGATATTATCAGGATACCATCTTTGATTATGCTTACTACGATTGGGATGATGGGGTGGACATGTGTAACCAACCGATCTATTATTCTGCGGCCAAACCCCATATTCAATTTCAATTTCAACCCCTTCAACCCAATGATGTGGGGATCACGGCCTCAAGCCTTTCATCCATTATTTGTTCGGGTTCGCAGAATATCACTGCCACCGTCACCAACTTTGGATCCAACATCATCGATTCACTATGGATAGGTTGGACCGTGAATGGTCAGGGCCAAACACCCGTCAAGATAACAACCCCTTTAGATACTCTTGGAGGTTTAGCCTCGACCTATCAGATCGTTAATCTGGGTTCCTTCAATTTTCTCCCTGGAACTATTTATGAGGTCAAGATCTTTCCCTTCCTTCTCAATGGAGGGCCAGACAGTTTCAATTTGAATGACACTTTGACTAAAATGACCAATGTGGGTCTGGATGGAATATTCACTATTGGTGGGACATCCCCAGATTTTACCACAATTGGAGGGGCATTGGCCTTGATCGATTCCATCGGGGTCTGCGATACGGTCACCCTACGGATCCGTAATGGAACCTATGTTGAGAAACTGGAGATGCCGAATTTTCCGAGAAAGAATTCCCTCTCTTGGGTCATATTGGAAAGTGAATCTGGGGATAGCTCCAGTGTGATCGTGACATATACCCCTACCAGCTATTTGGACAACTATGTGGTTCGGTTTTTCTCCGGGGGAAATTACCTCTTTCGGGACCTTACCCTGAGGTCAACACACACATCTTATGGTCGAATTGTTGACATCATCGGAAATGTATCTGGGATCCGATTCCAACACATGGTCTTTGATGGCGTGAATATCAACTCGACAAGTTCCTATCACAATCTTGTCTATGGGGATAATTACCAATTCACGAGTAATCTTGAATTCCTGCGCTGTCGGTTCCTGAACGGAAGCGTGGCCATCAATCTTGGAATGGCCTATCAAAATGGGAACAACAACAAGAATATTCGCATAAAGGATTGCATCCTGGAGAACCAGTATTATCGGGGCGTCTACATCGAATACCCGACCTCCCCTATTATTTCAGGGAACCTCCTTGTCACCCAAAGCCCTTACACCAACTTTTATGGTTTCTACATCGATGAACCGTATACAGGATTGATCCTAACGGAAAATATCATTACCGGAATAAAGGGTGGTCGAGGCATTTACCTCAACTATGCCCAGTTGGACCCAAATTATCGGGGTCTTATTGCCAACAATTATGTTCAGCTGGGAAACAGTTCCAACTTTTGCGCTGGAATACAAATCTATTCTTCTCCATATCTGGATATCCTCTACAATTCGACCAATATTGTCAACAATTCAGAACCTTCCAGTCGGTCGATCGAGGTTAGTTATTCAAATGACCTCTTTTTAAGGAACAACATATTCAATAACGACGCTGGATATTCATCTTATTTCAATGGTCTCTCTCAATTTGACAGTGATCATAACGATCATTTCAACTCAGGCAACATACTTGCTTATTGGAATGGGAATCGAACCAATCTTGCAGATTTTATTAGCGCCAGTGGCACTGATTCCAATTCCGTTTCAGTCAATCCCTTCTTCATATCTGATACCTCATTCAAGGCTTCCCAGATCTCGCTGAACGCTGCCGGTCAGCCCGTTTCGTTGGTCATCACTGATATCGAAGGTGAGTCAAGAGACTCTCTCAATCCAGATATTGGGGCAGATGAATTTACCCCAACAGGTACAGATGCCGGAGTCCTTTCGGTTCTATATCCGAGTTCTCCCTTTCAACCGGGAAATTACCCGATCTATGCGGTCATCCAGAATCAGGGAGGTGTGACCTTGAGCTCACTCATTATTCAGTGGGAATTGAATGATACACTGCAAACCCCCATAAATTGGACGGGAAGTCTTGCTTCCAGCGAAACGGACACGATTCTTTTAGCCAATAGGAGTTTTCAGGACCTTCATCTTTACTGGATAAAAGCGTACAGTTCAGCCCCGAATGGAGGAGCTGACAATCAACCCATCAATGACACGGTGGAAACCCGGGACTTTACCCCTGCTTTAGGTGGTATATATACCCTTGGAGGAGCAACTCCAGACATTCCGTCCTTCACTAGTGCATCCTTCTGGATGAATCTTGGTGGGGTTCATGACTCCGTGGAGATCCGGGTCAGGGATGGCAGTTATAATGAAAAAGTCCGATTTGGTAATGTTTTGGGTACCGATTCCCTTCGCCCTGTACTTTTCACTTCTGAAACCGGTGACAGCTCAGCGGTAATCTTGACAAGTTCCTCCCTCAATTCAACCGATAATTTTATTCTCCAGCTATGGGGAACCAGATGGTTCTCTTTTGACCGAATCTCCTTTTTCGCTAACGAGAATTATTATCGGACGACCGTTGAGATTCAGGATAATGCTTACAGGATCAGATTCAATAGCTGTGTCTTCAAGGCCAATTACGGGACCAGTATCAATACATATGGCAATCTTACAGAGGTTTACCCCGATAACAATGAGTTCATTGAATTCAACCATTGTCATTTTCAGTATGGTGCCTATGGGATTTATGCATATAATTCCAACATTGGATCCAATTATGGGCGAGGCCTTATTTTGAAGGATTGTTTCTTCGAAAACCAGTTTCGATATGGTGCCTATATCCGGAATTTCAGCCATCCGGTAATCACAGGAAATCAATTCAAAGGAACCAATGTATATAGCTCTATCTATACTGGGCTATATTTTTACTTCAATACAGGTGGGCGGATTGAAAACAACCGTTTTGATCCTGTGCCTTCTGCCGAACCCGAAGGATTATACATTTATGGCAACTCTGGATCTCAGGGAGATACTATTGTTATCGCAAATAATGTGGTCATTCTTGGAGGAAGTGGAAACAATTTCGGGATATATTCTTACAACAACGATTTTGCCCTTCTTGCTCATAACTCTGTATTGATCTACAGCTCAGATCCAACTGCAACAGCTTTCCTAGATGCGGGCTCAAATTTCAATTCATTCGCATTAAACAACATTTTCCAGAACATCGGTCCTGGATACTCGATCTATTCTACCACTTCCTATTTACCAATGTGGTCAGATTTCAATAACCTATTTTCGACAGGGACCAACCTTGGATATTATTCTGGATCGAGCTATCAGGATCTTTCATCCTGGGTGAGTGGAACCGGAAGAGATTCCAATTCGGTCAGCTCAAATTCTCAATTCCTGGATACCTTGGATCTCCACATTACAGCCATCGCTCTGAACAATAAGGGCCGTGCTCTTTCTTTAGTGACAACGGATATCGATGGTGAACCTCGCGATCCAAATCATCCGGACATAGGGGCCGACGAGTTCACCCCCATCGCCAACGATGCCGGTGTCGCATCGATCGATCGACCGGTCATGCCCTTTGCCTTTGGAAATCAGAATATCTATGTCACTCTTCTAAACAATGGAACAGACACCCTTCGAAATGTGAACATCAGTTGGGCCGTCAATGATACTTTTCAGACCACCTATGCATGGTCTGGGATCCTTCCCTCTGGGGAAACTCTGGATAGTGTATTGATGGGAACATTCAATTTCAATCAATTCATCCCTCATGAGGTAAAGGTATGGACCAGTTTACCCAATGGAAATCAGGATGGAGAGACCAACAATGATACTGCTGTTATCTTTCATTTGTTCCCTGCTCTTTCCGGTCTTTACACCATTGGTGGCAACTCACCGGATTTTATCAATTTCTCGGAAGCTACCAGCGCACTTGGTCAGGGAGGAATTATTGGATGGGTTCATTTCAAGGTACGAGATGGGGTCTATAATGAGCAGGTATCCATTGGAAACGTCCTGGGTGCCTCATCTCAGGATACCATTGTGTTCTTTTCTGAAAGTGGAGACCCCAACAATGTCACTCTTACCTTCGATGCGGATTATATCAATACCAGCACCCTGTTATTCGACAATGCTGGCTATATCACTTTCCGAGACATCACCATAGAGTCACAGGATTATTCTTATTCGAACAGTGTTTATTTTATGAATGAAAGCCATCATTTACGATTTGATGGTTGCCGAGTCCTCAGTCCACAGAATTCAACCTCCTCCCAATCGAATAATTTCTATTTCTCCACCAATTCCTGGAATCAGGACATCACCATCATGAATTGTTATTTGAGTGGTGGTTACAGAGGAGTCTATGCCTATGGATATTATGGATATGGGCGATATACCCCAAATATTCGGATCATAGACAATGAACTGGTCAATCATACCTACTACGGGATCTACATGTATAGGATCACCAACCCGACGATCCACGGGAACACCATATATCGAGCCGGATACACCGGTTATTATGGTATTTATATGAATACGTGTTACGACTCGATCCGGATCGTAAATAACAAAATCCATATTCCGATCTATGGGTATGGAATGTACACCACCTCTGTGAATGCCCTTTCCAATTACCGCGGACTCATCGCCAATAACTTCATTGCCTTGGGGGATTCGGTTTCTACAGGTAGCTATTATGGGATGTACATCCGGTATACAAATTATACAGATGTTGTCTATAACAATGTCCATCAGGTATCTACCCCGATTAATGCCGTCCCTATTTACCTGTATTACGGAACCGGGGTTCGTCTTTTGAACAATAATTTCATCAACTCGGGGACCGGCGTAGCAATCAATGCCTACATCTCTGGTGGTATGGATCTGATCGATCACAATAATTACTATACCACCGGAAGTAATCTTGGATCCTTGAACGGAAGTTCGATCCTGGACCTGGCCGCATGGAAACAGGGAACCAATGGCGATTCCCTTTCCATCTCCGTATTCCCGAATTATTCCTCTGCGAGCGATCTGCATGTATCCTCCTCGGCCATTGACAGTGCTGCCATGCCCATAGCTAATGTGCTCTTTGACATAGACGGAGAGCCACGTAATCCGACCCATCCTGATATTGGTGCAGATGAGGTCTTATATTTCCCCGATGACCTGGCCATCACACAGATCGTTTCACCTGCTTCGGATTGTGATCTTACATCGAATGATTCACTAGTGGTAAGGGTACACAATTTTGGAAGTGACCCACAATCGGGTTTCGACATTTTTGTTGAGCACAATGGCGATACAACGGTCCAGAACATCGGATCCCAGATCATCAATGGAGGTGATTACCTGGATGTCAAGATCCTTAAGAGATATGATCTTTCCGTGATCACGGCCTACTCTTTCAAGATCTGGGTTCACCTTGCGGTGGATGCCAATCGAAATAATGATACCCTGGAGAAACTCATTATCCACTATCCTCCGGTGAACCTAGTGGTGACAAAGGACACGACCATTTGTGCGGGTACCACCCTCCTGCTCCAAGCTCAAGGGGGAAGTCAATATAGTTGGTCCAACAATGTGTTCAGTGCCCTGAATTATGTGTCCCCAACCTCCTCCACAACCTATACCGTCACCGTAACGAGTATCAATGGATGTACGGCCATTGATTCTGTCCAGGTGAACGTGGTAAACCCCGGCGTAAACTCCACCCTATCAGTCGTCGGGCCTTCAACCATTTGTTTTGGTGATTCTGCACTCCTGGTCTCTTCTACTTCACAGGATATCCTATGGTCTACCGGACAAACCGATGATTCGATCTATGTTAAGACCCCTGGAGTGTATAAGCTTCTCTATAATAAACCAGGGACGGTTTGTCATCAGTTTCAACTTGGAAGTGTCAATATTCAGGTTCTCCATGACAGCATTCGTGTCCTTGGACTCAGAACCATTTGTCAAGGAGATACCGCCACCCTTCAAGCCACCAATTATGCGAGTGGTACATGGTCGACCGGGCAATCCCAGGCACTGATCCAAGTCGCTCCCCAAGTAACCACTACCTATGGGATCACATTCATCGGTCAGGGAGGATGCTCCTACACGGATAGTGTGACCATCCATGTCCTTCCGAACGCGCCACCAGCCAAACCTTCTAATCTGTATCCTCTGACAGGGACCCTCAACCTAGTAAAACCGATTCAGTTCTCCTGGGCTCCTTCCTCCAATGCCACCCTATACGATCTTTATGTATGGAGAGCCGATCAATTCAGATCTCCATATCCTTCAAGGTCAAACCTGAACACGATCAGCGCCAGCTACAATGCGAATTTTACGCCAAACCAGGTCTATTACTGGCAGGTAGCGGCAAGGAATAGTTGCTTTACGGTTTTCAGTGACACTCTTTCCTTTACCACTCGGGGATTGCCTGATCTGATCGTCGATACCCTGGTGATCCCAGCTAATGCCCTTTCAGGTAGCTCGTTTGATGTGACCTACAGGGTCAAGAATATCGGTGACTATACCACCGGCTCTACCTCCTGGACAGATTACATATGGCTTTCCACCGATGAGGACCTTCGAATTGGTGATGACATTAAACTGGCGCAGGTTTCCAACCTGACCTATCTCGATACCGGTCAAACCTATACGAACAAGGTCACCGTTCAACTTCCACCCAATATTCTAAGTAATGTTCTTCTTTTTGTCATTACAGATAATATAGACAGCTATTGTGCCACATCGGGATGGACCTGTTATCCTGGAGCACCTCGAGGTTCCCACAACTATGGAATGAATGAGGTCGATCAGCATAACAACTATCAATATGATACACTCAATATCACTCCCGCCCCCCTTCCGGACCTCGTCATATCTAGTATTGGAGCACCCTCAGCAGCTTTCTCGGGGGATCCCATAGCGTTGACCTATGGTGTCAAGAATAAAGGGTTGGCAGATGCTCCTTCCGTCCAGTGGAAGAACTGTTTTTACTTGTCTCCGGATAGTGTATTCAACAACAATGCAACTCCCATCTACCCGACATCCTACCCAGCCAACTTCCAAAACGGGCCCGTTCTTAAGGATAGTACGGTCACGTTGAACGCGGGGATCCAATTACCTGTCAATATCAATGGATCCTATTATCTGTATGCCGAATGCGATTGTAATGACAAGGTATTTGAAGGCGCTTATGAGTTCAACAATCACAGCATCAGCGCCCCGATTCAGATCACATTGACCCCACCACCGGATCTGGTGGTCAGTCAGGTATCCACACCTGCAAATGCATTATCTGGCTCAGGTATTCAACTTCAATATCAGGTCACGAATCAAGGAGCGAATCCTCCCCAGGTGAATTCCTGGAGGGATAGTCTTTGGATCTGCCCTGACTCTACCTTCAATCCAACCACGGCGATCTATGCAGGGCAGGCTTCCATTTACTCAGGAACCAACCTCATTCCAAATTCAAATTATTCGAGAACGGTCAATTTCACCATCCCAAATGGGATCACCGGAGATTTCTTCCTATATGTAAAGACGGATGCCAACAACAATGTGTTTGAATTCACCTTCGAGAACAACAACCGGTCGCGAAGCCCAGCATCATTTAATGTTTCTCTTTCTCCTTACCCGGATCTGGTGATCCGTCATCTCAACGTTTCTCATGTAGATACCATTCATGCGGATAGTTTGATCCATGTCGATTGGTGGGTGATTAATCAAGGAACAGGTCCCACATCCGGTTCATTTGCAGACAGGATCACAATTTCTCCGACCCCCACCTGGGGTGGACCTCTGACCACGGTGATCAATAATATGTATTACTTCCAGGGAATTCCCGCAGGGGATTCTATCCACCGGCTGGCTTCCTTCATAGCTCCGAATGTTTCCACTCAGTCCACCTATTATTTCTATGGATACACGGATCAAACGAACGCTCAATATGAATTCAATTTTGAAGGGAACAACTGGTATGGGGGAACGGCCCAGGATCCTGATGGCGTTGTGTTCGTACCTCGACCCACTTCCGGTGGTGGTGGCGGTGGAGGTGGCTCAAATCCTCCACCTGCAGGTACACCGATCACTGACCTTCAGATCAATTCTCTTACCCCATCCAATACGATCTTACAATCCGGCCAATCCTATTCCATTTCGTGGGCTGCCAAGAACAATGGACCTGATGGAGTCTCTACTGGCAACTGGCAGGACCTGGTGTTTCTCTCCTCAGATTCACTTCCTGGCGGAAATGATCTTCCGCTTGGAGGCAAATACAAAACTGCACCTCTTCAGAATGGAGGTACCTATCAAAGTTCAAGCTCTTTCACCATCCCTAATGGGACGAGTGGGAACTATTATCTCCTTCTCCAGCTTGACGTGAGTCAAACACTTACAGGAGACACCATCCCGGATAATGATTTCATGGCCATCCCGGTGACGATCAACCTAACCCCTCCACCTGATCTTGTCATTTCAGACATGGAGATCCCCATTGGCAATATTTTTGGTGGTCAACAGGTACTGATCCCCTACACGATTACCAATCAGGGAACGGGAACCGTCAACTCCGCCATGATTCAGGATGTTATTCAGTTGAACAACCTCCCAGTCCCAGGTGGACCCATCATCGGAAACGTAAATAAGAATCGATCCCTTGCAGCTGGGGCGAGTTTTTCCGATACCATGTTGGTGAATATACCCTCTTATGCTTCGGGGAACTATTACCTCATCCTCAAGACCGATGCAGGAAATACTGTATATGAGCACACAGCGGAATTCAACAATGATTCGGCTAGGTTCAAGTTTATTCAACCGGCCAACCTATTAACCACGGACCTTGTGGTTTCCGACCTCACCGTCCCGGATACCATGCTTTTGGGAAAACCTTACAACATACAGTATGACGTGACCAATACGGGGGCAACTTCCGCGATCGGAAACAGTAAGGACGCCTTTTACCTGGGGCAAGGAGCAACTTACAATGGTACCACCGATAAATTCTTTGCCTCTCAGACCACGTATCTGAACCTTGGAATCGGAGCCACGCTTTCCCTGAACCTCAATGGTCGTCTAGGTGGGGTCAACTCCAATGACTATTTCGGTATTATGCGTCTGAATACCACTGCCAGCCTTGCAGAGGTCGATCTCACAAATAATGACAGTACGGCTGGAACCCTTATTCATGTGGATGCAGAACCATTGCAATTGGGAGTGATCGCCAATAATACACTTGATCTAGCCGAGCCCGTTTTTTACAAGATCACAGTTCCCTCCGGTCAGGATCTTTTGATCACTCTAACCAGTGATGTGGTCGCCACCGGATTGAATGAAGTATTTGTGGCTTTCAATCGCGTTCCGAATGCTTCGGATTTTGATTTCAAACAAACGCCCATTTCCGGTTTGGATCAAACTGTTCTTGTTCCGAACACGCAAGCAGGTACCTATTACATCTGGATCAACACCCAGAATCAATATGCCAGCAAACAAGATATCGATGTTCTTGCTGAGGCCCTTCCATATCAGATCATCCGGATATCTCCCTCAACTGTCGGTCAGGGGATCGTTACCACCACGGTCGAAGGGGCAGGATTTAGAAACGGAGGAACCTTCTACCTAAAGGATGGAAATGGCACGATCGTCAATACAGCTAGTGTCAAGCGATTCATCACCAGCATGGAAGTCGAACTCCTCTGGGATTTCACACTCACTCCCACTGGATCCTATACTCTAGAAAGCGTTAATCCAGACAGTTCGATCGCAACGCTCACCAATGCGATCTCCATTGTTCCATCCACGGGATATGCAGTTAATTCATATGCTCTCGCACCGAGCTTGATCCGGTCCGGAAAGACCGCCTTCTTCTCCTTTGTATTTGAAAATGTGGGGAACATCGATGTTCCTTTTGTGAAAGCCGATGTCTCCTTCCCTGATTATGCCACCATCGATCAGGTGAACAAGTCCGGACCGAATGTATTCATGATATCTGACATCAATACTCTTGGCTTCAGTGGCGTAGACAATTACATTGAGCGTGAAGGCAACAAGGTCATTCCCTTGGTCGCCAAGTACCTCCAACCCGGTGATCAATTCTCTATCAATGTAACGCTTCGGAATTTCCCGAATGCCCTATTCCCCTATCAGATGCAATCCAACGGGTTCTCTGAGGAGCAGTTCATTCAATATCAATTGATCTTGGGTGAAATGTTCCGTCAGGTTATCCTCATGAATCAGGATTCCATACCCAATCCTGATGTCATCACTCTTGCCCTTGATCCGATAGCGTTTAGAGACTCGCTACTGGCGCAGTATATGCGGACCGGTTTATTGACAGCTCAGGATACAACAGGGGTGGACCTGAATTGTGCAGGTTGTCCAGGTCATTACACCATTAGTCCAGGCACTAGTCCGGGAACAGCCTTCTTTAGTTCTTTGGACCTGGATCCGGGTCAAAACATGTTGTGGGAGATCAATCATCCAACCGGTACTCCCGGTGGAGATCCTGGATGGGATCTGGTTCACTCTTTGGGGCAGATCAACGTGAATTCGAGTCAAGCAAGTCCATTCACCATCGATCTACTCAGTTTGAGTTCATACGACAATACCCCGGACTTCCTGACCACATGGGAACCCTGGAGGGCTCAATGTTGGCCAGTATTTGTGGCCGACGGAGGTATCAATGGATTCTCGGCCAACAAATTCCTTATCGACGCCTCGAAATTCATTCAGTACAACAATACATATGGGGGCACCTTCTCCCTCTCCATCTCGTCCAATAACGACACCATTTACCTCTGCTTCAATCCCACTGCACCCGGAATCGGTCAGGTAGGGTATGTGGGTGGACCTGGACATATCGGGCAACCAGGGGGTCGCGGAGGGCCCGGTGGTTCAGGAAATGGAAATGTACTCCCAGGAGCTGGAGGATCTGGAGGTAATGGTGGAAATGGAGATGGAAATACCCCACCAGGCCCCGGTGGAAATGGCGGATCAGGAGGAATCGGGTCCACCGGTCAAAATGGTGGAAGTGGTGGATATGGAGGAAATGGCGGAACTGGTGGATATGGCCAAAACGGTGGACCTGGTGGAAATGGTGGATCCGGCGGAGGTGGCGGAAACGGTGGAAACGGTGGAAACGGTGGTGGAGGTGGAAACGGCGGATCTGGTGGCGGAGGTGCCAATGGAGGCCCCGGTGGAAACGGCGGAAACGGTGGAACCGGAGGCGGAAATGGTGGTAATGGTGGTAATGGAGGAAACGGCGGCGGCGGCGGAAATGGCGGCGGCGGCGGTGCCCCTGGTCCCGGTGGCAATGGTGGTAATGGAGGTGGCCCTGGTCCCGGTGGAGGAAGCCCTGGTAGCCCAGGCTCTCCTGGTCCTGGCGGAGGCCCAGGTGGTGGTCCTGGTCCTGGTGGTGGTCCTGGCCCTGGTGGAGGCCCTGGCGCTGCACCATGTGGTTCTCCCCAAACCAGTAATCGAACCTTCTGTGATCAGTTCAATGACTTCAATCGTGCCATTGGTTGTGAGGCCACAGTGATCGGATGTTTGGAAGACGGAGCGAAATTCACAGCGCTTGGAGCTGTGGCTGGAGCAGGTGTTGGTGCAGTAGCGGGGGCCATATTCGCAGGGGTCAAATGCGGATTTGGGATCTATAATTGTGTCACTGGAGGAAACGACCTCACCAATGCATTTGGATGCGGGGCGGCGGTCATTGATATCGCCACCGGTGATGTATTTGGTGGTGGTGTTGGAGCTTCTGGTTGCGCAGGATGGATATTCTGCGATGACAAGCCTGTTGTGCGTTCATGTGATCCCAACGAGATCGTAGGACCTGCTGGTTACGGGGTGGATCGTTTCATTCCAAGGGATGATGATATGGAATACACCATCTATTACGAGAATGATTCCGCTTTTGCCACAACTGCAGCGCAACGGGTGACGATCCGACAAAAGATCCATCCCAACATGAATCCACTCAGTCTTCAACTGGAATCCTTTGGGTTTGGGAAATACACCTTTACCATTCCAAATACACCTCCCAATTATACCACTACCGTACTTCTTCAAGACAGCGCAGATATTGGCGTAGATGTCCAGTTCACTGCTGGAGTGGACCTAGTAAACAACGAACTATTCTGGGTATTCCAGAGTATCGACCGAAATACCGGAGTGGCTCCGTATGATCCCCTTGCCGGATTCCTAAAGGTCAATGATAGTATTGGAAGTGGTGAGGGATTCGTTAAATACAAGATCCGTCCAAAGAGTAGTACAACTACAGGTGATTCGATCACAGCCATCGCGGATATTGTGTTTGATATCAATTCGACCATCACAACCAATCGTGAATTCAATATCATCGATGCGATTCCACCTTCTAGTAGCATGGATCCCTTACCTCCTTCTGTGGATTCAGTTGATTTCTGGGTGAGTTGGAATGCCGTGGACGACCCAGGTGGTTCTGGAGTGGGTAGTTTCATCCTCTATGCTTCAGAAAACAATGGTCCATATACTCAGGCGGCTCTGCTTGGACCAGATACGGCATATAAATTCTCTGGAAAGAATCTTCACACCTATGACTTCATCATTCAAGCCATCGACAATGTAGGAAATGAGGAAGCGATGAAGACGGTCTCTGAGGCCCATACAACGGTGATCGCTACAGATCTGAAGTTCCTCGCACCCACTGATTCACTTTCATTCTGTGAAAGTGATACGCTATGGCTTGCCTGGGACCCCGGAGAGGTTGGGCTTGTTGACCTTTCTTACTCTGCGGATTCGGGGGCCACTTTCATCCTGATCGGAATGGACCTTGATAGTACTCAATCGCCTTATGCCTGGGGGATCCCATCCAATTGGGTGAGCGGGGGCTATCTGTTTAGGGTGAGTGACACCTCCGGGGTCCTGTATTCGACCAGTGATACGATCCTGATCGGAGCCTATCCGGATGTTGTTATGTCCAATAACACAACCATATGCCTCTATGATTCAGTTGGAATATCTGCTAGTGGAGGAACACAGTATCAATGGTACCCCGCCGAAGGGTTGAATGATTCTACCCTTGCGCAACCTATGGCCTTCCCATCATCTACAACCGTTTATCATGTCATTGTAAGCAATGAATTCGGTTGTAGGACGATTGACTCGGTTTCCATCCAGGTCAACCAGCCAGACACCCTGTTCCGCAATCTGAACACTTGTGATTCGACCTTGGCTGGCATTTTCCAGCAAGTATTTGTAGGTGGTAATGGATGTGATAGCTTGGTGATCGATACTGTTACCTATCGTCCTGACCACGAGACAATCATGCCTGCTCTTACCATTTGTCAGGGCGACAGTGTTTCGATCTATGGACATTTCAGGAGCGTGGCTGCCATCTATTTCGACACCCTTTCCAGCGTTTATGGATGTGATAGCGTACTGGCCACGGAGCTGCAGGTCAATCCGGTCTTTGATCTGACCCTTCCTTCGGTTTCAGTTTGCCAAGGAGACAGTGTGGATTTTGGCGGGATTTACCGAAAGGTTTCAGGAATTTTCACCGATTCATTGCAGACCTTCTTAGGATGTGACAGTATCGTACATCTCGAGGTCATTGTCTACCCGATCTTTACCACCCAGCAGAATCTTCAGATCTGTCAGGGGGATAGCCTCTTCTTAGGTGGTGGGTTCAGATCCACTCCTGGGACCTTTGTCGATCAGTTGCAGACCATTCATGGATGTGACAGTACGGTAACGTCCAATTTGGCCGTGAATCCCGTCTTCCAATACAATGGTTCAGCGACGATCTGCTCAGGAGATAGTCTCTTCCTTGAGGGAGATTATCAAAAAACATCTGGAACTTACCGGGATACACTGATTGCTATCAATGGATGCGACAGTGTGATCGAAACTCAGCTGGTGGTGAACCCCTCCTACATGATCCCCACCTCGGTAAGTATTTGCCAGGGAGATAGTATCCTGATCGGTGGATCCTATCGTACGGTCTCAGGAACCTATCCAGTGACCTTTAATACCACTGAAGGGTGTGATAGTACCCTGAATTTCATCTTGACAGTGTTGCCAAGTCCACAGACCAGTAATAGTCTTAGCATCTGTCAGGGAGATAGTGTGTTCATTGCCGGAAGTTATAGGACATCCAGTGGAACCTACCCAGAGGTTCTCAGTGCGACGAATGGCTGTGATAGTATTCATACCACTGCTTTGACGGTACTTCCCAACCGGACAGGAAGCGATGTTGTCTCCATCTGTCAGGGAGATAGTATTCTCCTTGGTGGTGGGTATCAAAGCACAGCCGGTAATTACATTGATATTTTGACCGCGTACAACGGATGTGACAGCACCTTGACCACAACCCTGGTGGTCGATCCCATCTTCTCGTCAAACAACGCTCTTTCAATATGTCATGGGGATAGCGTTTTCCTTGATGGAGCTTATCGAAAGGTGTCTGGTCTCTACGTAGATTCACTCCAGACCATGACCGGTTGTGACAGTGTGATCTCCACCAATCTGACGGTTCTTCCATCTCCAACCCTATCCACCTCGGTGAGTATTTGTCAGGGAGATAGTCTACTGATCGGAAGTACGTGGCAGTCCACTTCCGGAAGTTATCCAGTAACATACAATGCTGCCAATGGTTGTGACAGTACCGTGATCACCAATCTGACCGTGAACCCCAGCTTCAGTGTTAATAGGAGTTCTTCGATCTGTTTTGGTGATTCACTGTTGGTAGGTGGATCTTACCAGACCTCGACCGGAACCTACGTTGATTCGCTGAGCACCCTAAATGGTTGTGACAGTGTAATTACCACACAATTGACGGTGATCCAGGTAGATACCAGCGTCGTGGTGTTGAACAATACCCTCACCGCACAGGCATCCAATGCTACCTTCCGGTGGATCGATTGCACGACGAACACTTATATCCCAGGAGCAACTGGTGCAACCTTTGCCCCTACCAGCAATGGATTGTATTCGGTCGAGGTGAACCAAAGTGGATGTGTTGATACTTCTGCTTGCATCGCGATCACAACAATTGGTGTGGGTGAAAATGGTCTGCCGGTCATGAGTTTCCATCCCAATCCGACCGATGGATCGGTATTTATCAACCTTGGTCGCACCTATGGAGAAGTGATGATCAAGGTGATCAATGCGAATGGTCAATGGATGAGAAGCTTGAGTTTTGAAAGTGCAGAACAAGTAGAAGTTGACCTTTCTGACCTTCCATCCGGTGAGTACTTCCTCGATATCCAGGTGGACAACAAACATGAGATCATCAAGGTCGTTCGGATGAAGTAGTGATCATTTGAACGATAAAAGGGCTCCCATGGGAGCCCTTTTCCATTAATAGGTTTTGGATTGAATTAGATCCAGTGGAATGGAATGACGGTAATACCCCCCGAACTCCCCTTCATTTCCATAGTAGATCATAAGGCCATCCTTAGAAAGGCCCCAAAGAAAGGACCGTCGATTCTCCGGGTTATAATGATGAATATTGAATTGCCTTTCAGGATGCCCCCTTTCCACCTCCAACATCTCTTTGTAGATGTAGGCTCGAATCTCCGGCCCAAATAATTCTTCGATGGAATATGGACGCATGGTATAGGGATTGAATACTCCCGGGAACATCGTCATCGATGGGATGGAATCATTTTGGATCGGTATTCCAGCTATATGAGTACACGAATCCACTGGTTGCCATACCTCTTCCAAATCCCAATAGACCCTTTTTGTTGGATCGACAAAGGACAGATCTGGAAAATCAACTTTCTGAAACCTGTTTCGTTTGCTTTTCTTTCCTCCTTTGATCCGTTCTTGAAGCTCTTTATTCTGACTTCCTCGTTTCTCCAACTCATTCCGGTACCGATCCATCTCTAACTTATCCTTTGGAAGTAGAGGAAGTTCTTCCCTGTAGATCACCAATGAAACGAGAGAATCGGAGATCACCGGGAATTCCACATGCGAATAGACCAATTTGTTAGTGTTACAGCGGACAGGTCTATTATGGATCAAGACATTGTTCACCCATATTTCCAGATCCATGAAACTGGTGTCGCAACCTTTGAATTGCTCAGAATGGATCCTGGGGATTGCCTTAGAATTAAGCGACCCAAAACAGGGTTGGTGAGGATCTTCGGACACTGGGATTATTTCGACAGGTTCTATCAGGTAATTGAGGTAGCACCATTCGTCCTCGGTGGTAATGAATTCCTGGATTGACCAAGGATCATACGATATCATCCCGTCTTTCACCCGTCCAAAGAGCAGGCAGGATTTTGGTTGAATGGTGAAAGGACGTGTGTTAAGGAAAACAGGAATGCTTCCCATCATTTGAACTTCAGCCCCTCTGATATCATTTAACCACAGAAACTCTCGTCCCTTGCTCCCCAAAAACCAAGCACTCGGAAATTGACGCTTTAGGAATTCCTTGGACTGTCCTTCCACAAAGTGTTTCTTCATGGACGGGAGGTCGAAATAATAATGACCTTTTCTAAACTCAAAGGCTAGATTATGATCCGCCAAGGTCGAATCATTATTGAAATCGATGACCATGGTATCTCCCATGGAACTCGCCACAATGAAACGAGCTGTCCTGTCGTGAATAAAACAGTTGTAATAAGATCGATCGCGATCGTAGGGATATGGGAAATCTGGGGGACCCCATCGGCGGGCATTATTCACATCCCAATTATCTGAATACTCATGGACTGTATCGGTATTTCCTGTGCTTCGATCCCGAGTGACCATAATTGCTTTTGAATGGCTGTATTGGATATGCACCCTGAGCAATCCCGGGACCCTGTCATCCAAGGTCTGCGCTACAGTGATCATCCCCGAAAGGGAAAAGAAGAGCAAGGAAAAGAAAAAGAGAAAGGATCGATTCATGAACCTATCAAGAAACAAAAATGGGACCAATCATTACCATTCCCAGCCAAAGCCCGTGGTAAAGATATAGTCTGTTTCCCTTCCGGCGATGGCAGGTTGATTGTCGTAGTTGACGGTCACCCCGGCTCGAATGTAGAAATCCAAGGGAAGATCATATTTGGCATCAAAACGAAAGTCCAAGCGGAAGCGTCCGGATTCTGTAAAGCTCGGATAGGCGATCGCGCTGGAAAAAAGGTTCAGATCCCCAATATCAAAGAGGTTGAGTTCTGTACCGATATATCCCTCCCACGATTGCCGATCGGTAGCCGTACTATCTGCAGCCTGGCTGAAATTCTCGATGTTCGCCGCGGCACCTACACCGGCACCCCAATACCACTGATTGGTATG
>JAJLJK010000292.1:0-1590 GCA_033844885.1 Bacteroidota bacterium
TATACCAAGCAACTGATCGATGCTATTCCAAATGTCTGAACGTGAACCCGGTTGGGTAAAATGGGTGGGAATCCTCGTGTTGATCATGGGCATCTTTGCCCTGTTCTTCCGGGTAGGAGAGATGCCGATCTACGAATGGGATGAAGCCCGATTGGCAGCCAATGCTCAGGAAATGATGGCCAAAGGGGATCTCGTGGTTACCTATTTCAATGGTGAGCCGGATCACTGGAACACCAAGCCCCCTTTGATGATCATTCTGGAGGCGGCAAGTATGTCCATTTTTGGTCAGACCACTTTGGCCTTTAGGTTGCCGGCATTGATCGCTTCCCTCATCACCTTGATCTACCTAAGCTGGTTGGGTAGAAGGATCACCGGATCGAATTGGGGCCTGATGGCCGGAGGGATCCTGGGAACTATGCCCGGGTATATTCAACATCATGCGGCAAGGACTGGAGATTATGATGCCCTATTGACCCTATTCCTGGTCCTGACCTTGGGGCATTTTCTGCAATACATCTTCGTTGATCAGAAGAGGACCCGTTGGATATGGATCGGTCTTTTCCTGACCCTGGCCACCTTGACAAAAGGGATCGCGTCCTATTTCCTGTTGCCTGGAATGGCTTTGACGGGCCTGTTCTTTTTCAAGATTTGGAAAAAGCACATTTGGTGGATCCTCGGCGTGATCATCTTTCATCTTGTGATCGTGTCGGGGTATTATCTTTTGCGTGAATCCATGGACCCCGGATATCTTCAGGCCGTATGGGAGAATGAACTTGGAGGGCGATTCGGAAGTTCCATTGAGCAACATAAACAACCGGCTTTCTTTTATCTCAATAACTTCATTTCGCATGGATCGGCCATTTATTTTCTGCTGATTCCCTTTTGGTTGTTTGCTTTATGGTTGGAACGATCCTACCGAAAGCCTTTGGAGGTCGTTACCATCACCCTGATCTTGTTTGAACTCATCATCTCCTCTGCCGGAACCAAGCTTTTTTGGTATGATGTGCCAGCCTACCCCTTAATTGCATTGGGGCTCACATTGGCCATACACAAGTTGGTGAAGGTGGAGGCCATTAGGCCAAAATGGAGAAAGGGATTTTATGGGCTGATCATCTTCGTATCGGTCTTTTCATTTGGGAGGACGCTGGATGTCCTTTCCGATCATATCCTGAAATGGAAAAGGATCCCAGCTTACGCCATCCCCATCTATCTGAAGGATCATCAGGAGGCGATCCCGAAGGATGTCCCTGTTTTTGCCTTTTATGACGGTTATTCCACCCAGATTCGGTTCTACATGAATTCACTGGGATACAAGAGGTGGATCAATCCGGATCTTTGGGTTTTGGAAGATTCCGGTCTGGTGATACTAAGTCAATCAGAGGTTCGAGAACGATTGGAGAAGGATTTCCAGCTTACTTTGGTAGATTCGATCACTGATCCGAATCCTGTGTATCTCATGCAGTTTCAACGGAAGAAAAACTGATCCATGGTATTCAGCAGCAGTCTTTTCCTGTTCGGTTTCTTTCCTCTCTTCTTTCTCTTGTATTTCATTGTTCCTTATCGGTGGAAGAATGGCTGTGCCCTTTTAGG